>JAUXST010000753.1 GCA_030679805.1 Reyranella sp.
GGAGACGCTCAACCATATCCACCGGGCGCGGCGTGCGCTGGTTGCGTTCCACCGCATCGAATGGGCCGAGCGTGAGACGGTGCTGGCGGTGATGCGGCCCGAAGTGCCGTTCATCATGCCCGAGACGCGCACCTACCTGCGCGACTGCTTCGACCATGCCGTGGCTGTGCTCGATCTGGTCGAGAGCTACCGCGAAATGACCAACGGCCTGATGGAAGTCTATCTCATGCACTCGTCCAACCGGATGGCCGAGGTCATGAAGACGATGGCCATCATCACGGTATTCTTCATGCCGCTGTCGTTTCTCGCCGGCATCTACGGCATGAACTTCGACCGCGAAGTCGGCAACATGCCCGAACTCGGCTGGTCGTTCGGCTACGAGTGGTTTTGGACGCTCGTCGTGATCATCGTCGGAGGCCTCTTCCTCTGGCTGAAGCGCAAGCGCTGGATATGAGGTTCGCATCGTGACCGCCACCTATAGGATCTTCGGTTCGGAACTGTCGCCCTATTCGGTGAAAGTCCAATCCTTCTTCCGCTACAAGAACCTGCCGCACGAATGGATCCCGCGCTCGCCGGCGGTGCAGGCCGAATTCCAGAAATACGCTAAGCTGCCGCTGGTGGTGACGCCGGACGGCGAGGGCGTGCAGGACTCCACGCCGATCCTGGAACGCTTCGAGGCCGCGACACCGGAACCCGCCATCATTCCCACCGACGCAGCACTCGCCTTCGTCTCGGCGCTGCTGGAGGAGTACGGCGACGAGTGGGGCAACAAGTGGATGTTCCACTATCGCTGGCGCTATCAGCCCGATGTCTGGGCGACCGCCGAGCGCATCGCCGTTCAGATGGTGGGCGCGCAAGGCCCGCTCGCCGTGGCGCAGGCCCGGGCCGCGGTGGCCGAACGGATGACCGGCCGGCTAGGCTTCGTCGGCTCCAACGACAAGACGCAGCCGTTGATCGAAGCCTCGTTCAAGCAGGCGCTCGCCCTGCTCGATCGGCACCTGGCGACACGGCCCTACCTGCTGGGTGGGCGTCCGGCAATGGCCGACTTCGGCCTGTGGGCCCAGTTCTATGAAGCTGCGACCGATCCGACGCCCGGCGCCATCATGCGGGCGTCGGCCACCAACGTGATGGCCTGGGTTCAGAGGATGGTCTCGCCCAAGGCCGAGAGCGCGTTTGAAGCGTGGCCGACGCTGGCGGCAACGCTCATGCCGCTGCTCAAGGAGGAGGTTGCAGCACTCTTCCTGCCGTGGTCGGTCGCCAACGCCGCGGCGATCGCGGCAGGCAACAAGATCTTTGAAATGTCTCTCGGCGGCACGGCCTGGTCGCAGGAGCCGCAGAAATACCATGCGCGCTCGCTGGCCGAGATCCGGCGCAAGTATGCGGCAGCCAAGGACGCACCCGGTCTGGAAGCGATCCTGGCCGAGAGTGGCTGCCGGGAAGCACTGGAGTGAGCTACGATCTCTACCTGAAGCCACGTCAAGCGGCTCTCAGCAGAGAGGAATTCGAGGCCTACTTCCGCGATAGGCGTCACTACGAGACGAGCGCAGGTCAGGCGAACTATTTCAACGACGATACCGGCGTCTATTTCAACTTTGCATGGACCGATTCGGCAACGCACGTTGAAGAGGATGGAGAGTTCCATCCCGCCTACTTCAACCTCAACTACTTCCGCCCAAGTTACTTCATTCTGGAAGCGGAAGGCGAAGTCTCGGCGTTCGTGAAGGCATTCGATCTCGTTGTTCACGACCCTCAGATGCACGGCATGGGAAAAGGCGAGTACGACGTGGCCCTATTGCATTCCGGTTGGAATGCCGGAAACCAGTCGGCCTACGACATGCTACTCGAGATGCCCGAGCAACGCTCGGGCGTCTTCACTCTGCCCACGGCGATCGTCCGGCAGGCTTGGCGTTGGAACTATGAACTGGAGGTCCGCCGAGAGAGCGCAGGACCCACCAGATTCGCGCCGCGAATCGTGCTTCTCGAAGTCGAAGGACAAGCTGGTACGGCGATGGTCTGGGCTGACGGCATACCCTTGGTGGCGATACCTGTGGACTGGTTGATTCTGGCCGGCGACAAACTGTTTCAGCATCGTCCCGACTTTGCCGGTACGAAGCGTCTCATGCCGTGGGCCGAGGCGATGCAGGTCGTGGCTCCGTTCGTGAAGCAGAGTCCCGATCTCGTCGTCACCTTCGACTACGACGAAGCGCCCCCGAAGTGCTCGACATCTTGTTCAAGCTTCCGCCGGAGCTGCGCTCATTGCATGGTTTGCCGCAGGAGAGGGTGCTCGATCGTGAGATGGTCGAGCGCGCTCTCGCAGCATTGCCGAACGAGCCGCACTGATATTGCGCTATCGCAAAGACGTCACAATCAGGGTCAGGCCGGAAAGCGTCAGTAACGCGAGAATGATCAGCCGGAACTGCGCGTCGTCGACCTTGCGGTAGAGCATCAGGCCGATGCGCGCGCCGATCAGCGTCGTCGGCACGGTGATCGCGGCCCAAATGAAGAAGGTGCGGTCGAGGAAGCCCGCGACGCCGGCCGAGACGAGGGCGAGCAGCAGGACGCTCATGTTGTAGGGCTGATTGACGCCGCGTTGCTCGTCCTTGCCGAAGCCGCGCAGCTGCGCCCAGATCGCGGGCGCCGGACCGCTGAGACTGGCCATCCCGCCCATCACGCCGCCGGTGAAGCCGACGACGGCATCGGCGGCGCGGCCGCCGCCGGTGACAATAGGCGGGCGGCGCACGAACGCCATCCAGCCGCTGTAGAGGATCAGCAGGATCCCCACGCCGATTTTCAGCGGATTGGGCCGCACGTGTTCCAGCAGCAGCGTGCCGATCGGCACGCCGACCACGCCGGCCGCAAGCATCGGCCAGAGACGCGGCCAGCGCACGCCGCTCCAGATGCGGGGCAGGGATTGGACGTGGCCCGCGACGCCGCAGAGAGCGGTGAGGGGGGCGGCGGTCAGCGGCGACATCGCCTGCAGCCAGAAGCCCAGCGCCACCAGCGCATAACCGGTGCCGCTTAACCCGTTCACGAAACCCGCGGCCAGCGCTCCGGCGACGACGATCGCGATGTCGCCGGCGGGCGGCAGGTCCACCCGGCTAGGCCCCGGAGGAGAAGGCCTGGATGCCGGTCATGGCACGGCCGAGGATCAGCGCGTGCACGTCGTGGGTGCCCTCGTAGGTGTTCACGGCCTCGAGGTTCATGACGTGGCGGATCACGTGATACTCGTCCGACACGCCATTGCCGCCGTGCATGTCGCGGGCGACGCGGGCGATGTCGAGCGCCTTGCCGCAGTTGTTGCGCTTGATGAGGGAGATCATCTCCGGCTGGGCGTGTCCCGAATCCTTCAGGCGGCCGACGCGCAGGCAGGCTTGTAGGCCGAGCGCGATCTCGGTTTGCATGTCGGCCAGCTTCTTCTGGATGAGCTGGTTGGCGGCCAGCGGCCGACCGAACTGCTTGCGGTCGAGCGTGTAGTTGCGTGCCTGCTTCCAGCAGAATTCGGCGGCGCCCATGGCGCCCCAGGCGATGCCGTAACGGGCGTTGTTGAGGCAGCCGAACGGCCCGCCGAGGCCGGCGACGTTGGGCAGCATGTTTTCGACCGGTACCATGACCTCGTCCATCATGATGCCGCCCGTCACCGAGGCGCGCAGGCTGAACTTGCCCTCGATCTTGGGTGTCTCGAGGCCCTTCATGCCGCGTTCGAGGATGAAGCCGCGGATCGCGCCGCCGTCGAGCTTGGCCCAGATCACCAGCACGTCGGCGATCGGCGAATTGGTGATCCACATCTTGGAGCCTGAGACCTTGTAGCCGCCGGGGATCGTCACGGCGCGCGTCTTCATGCCGCCGGGATCGGAACCGTGGTCGGGCTCGGTGAGGCCGAAGCAGCCAACCCATTCGCCGGTGGCGAGCTTGGGCAGGTACTTCATGCGCTGCTCTTCGGTGCCGTAGGCGTAGATCGGGTGCATGACCAGCGAGGACTGCACGCTCATCGCCGAGCGGTAGCCCGAATCGACGCGTTCGACCTCGCGGGCGACCAGGCCGTAGGTGGTGTAGTTCGCGCCGGCGCAGCCGTATTTCTCGGGCAGGGTGGAGCCCAGTAGGCCAAGTGCCCCCATCTCGTTCATGATCTCGCGGTGGAACTTCTCGTGCCGGTTGGCTTCGAGCACGCGCGTCATCAATTTGTCCTGGCAGTAGTCGCGCGTGGCATCGCGGACCGCGATTTCTTCCTCGGTGAGCTGGTCGTCGAGGAAGAACGGATCCTCCCAATCGAACGGCTTGGCGTCGGCGCTGATGCCCTTGGCGGCGCTCTTGATCGGTGTTGCGGCGGTGGCCATGTCTTCTCCTCGCTGTCTTGGTCGCGTCTTATCAGGCCGCACCGGCCACGCCAACCTTTGCGGCGAGGAGGCCTGGCAGTAAAAATCCGTAATGATCATTCGCGAATTTCGGCCTGCCGACCTTTCGGGCGTCGCCGCGCTTCTGGAGCAGCTCGGCTATGAACCTGGCGAGCGGGAGATCCAGGCCCGGCTCGCCCATCTTGCGAAGGCATCGGACCACTGGGTCAGGGTGGCAGATGTCGATGGAAGGGTTGTCGGCCTGCTGCACGTCTATGAGCGGCCGGCACTGGAAAAAGCCCGTGAAGCGGTCGTCCAATCCCTCGTGGTGGACGCGGCCCAGCGCAGCCGCGGCGTAGGTGCGACGCTGATGCGGGAAGCCGAGCGGTGGGCGCGCGAGCGTGGCCTGCCGGCGGTGGCCTTGTACACGCGCATCGATCGGGACGCGGCGCGCGCCTTCTACGAACGGCTGGGCTACGGCCTCGTCGCGACGTCGCATCTCATGCGCCGTGAACTGTAGGCCGCGCTACGAGGACGTCGCGCCGACTGTCCTGCCCGTCAGGGTCCGGAAAATCTCCAGGTTGAGGCGGCCGAAGGCCTCGGTGGCGCGCAATTCGACGGTACGGGGACGCGGCAGGTCGATCCGCAGGTCCGCCGCGATGCGGCCGGGGCGGGGCGACATCACGACGACGCGGTCCGAGAGAAACACGGCTTCCGGGAGGGAATGGGTGACGAAGAGCACCGTCTTGCGCGCCTCGCGGGCGAGGTCGAGCTCGCCCCAGATGCGCAGCAACTCCAGGGCCAAGTCGTCGCGGGTCATGGCGTCGAGCGCGCCGAACGGCTCGTCCATCAGCAGCAGCGGCGGGTCGAGCAGCAAGGCACGGCAGAGCGAAGCGCGCTGCTGCATGCCGCCGGAGAGTTCGCGCGGCAGCTTGTCAGCGAAGCCGTGCAGCTCGGCCATTTCCAGCAGTTCGAGGGCGCGACCGCGCAGCGCGCCGGCGTCCTTGCCGGCAAGCTCGGCTGGTAGCAGCACGTTCTCCAGGATGGTCCGCCACTTGAGCAGGATCGGCGCCTGGAAGACCATGCCGATATCGTCGATCGGCTTCGTCACCCGGCGCCCGGCGACGGAGATCGTTCCGGCGGTGGCCGGCCGCAGCCCAGCCACGATGCGCAGCAGGGTGGACTTGCCGCAGCCGCTCGGGCCCACCAGCGAGACGAACTCGCCGGCGCCCACCGACATGGATATGCCGGCGAGCGCCTCCACCGGGCTGCTCGCCGCCTGATACGTCATGCCGACCTTGTCGAGGTCGATCAGCCTGCTGGTCACGCCGGATACGCGGAAGGTCGGATGTCCGTTCGATGTCAATTCTTGGGCATCTGCACCAGGGTGTAGAAGTCCTTCGAATAGACATCCTTGCATTCGACCTTCTTGGGCAGGCCCATGTAGGTGTTCACCAGCTCGACCGAGTCGCACATCTTCTTGTCGTCGATGAAGCCGATTCCGTTCTTGGCATAGCGGTCGGTCTTCATCAGTCCGAGGCCCAGCAACATGTTGGGGGTCATCAGCTCGACGTCGACCTCGGGTACGCGCTTCTTGAAGATCTCCATCGCCGCCTTCGGATCGGCCATGACATCGCGCCAGCCCATGTAGGAGGCCTCGAGGAAGGCTTTTAGCACCTGCGGTCGCTCCTTCATCGTCTTGGCGCTGGCGATGATCGACATCGAGTACATGTCGAAGCCGAAGTCGGCCCACTGCATCATCACGACGTTGCCCTTGCCGGCGGCCTTCTCGTAGAGCGGCAGGCCGGTCGAGTAGTCGCCGACGCCGTCCATGCGCTTCTCGGCGACCGCAGCAATCTTGGCGGCGGGCTCGATATTGACCCAGGTGACCTTGGACGCATCGATGCCGTTCAGCTTGGCGAAGGCCGGAAAGATCTGGCGTTGGCTGTCGCCCGGAGGGGCGCCCAGCGTCGCGCCCTCGAGATCCTTAGGCTTGGTGAGGGGCTTGCTCTTGAGGCTGAAGATATTGAGTGGCGTCTTGTCGAAGACCATGCCCACGACCTTGACCGTAGTGCCACGCGCGGCCGAGGCAATGACCACGGCGGCGTCGGCGAGGCCGGCATCGGCGCGGCCAGTGTCGACCTTGGCGATCGAATCGCCGGAGCCCTTGGAGTTCTCCAGCGTGACGTCGAGGCCCTTGGCCTTGTAGTAACCCTTGTCGAGCGCTACCCAGTAGGCGGCGTGGTCGCCGACGGCAAACCAGTTCAATGCGAAAGTGAACTTCTCCTGGGCCGCGGCCGGCGTCGCGGCAGCGGCGAAGGCGACTGCCAGTACGATGGACGTTCTGCGGAACATGACGATCCTCCCTGATTGGTGTAATTTGGTCGGTGTGATTTGTGGTCAGTCGACGCCTTCGGCCCACGGCGCCCACAGGTGTGCGGCGAGCACGACGGCGCCGTAGAGCGCGAGTCCGACGGCCGAGATCCAGATCAGCGACGCGAACGCCACCGAGGTGTTCATGCTGCTCTGGGTGGTGACGATGACGTAGCCCAGCCCGCGTTGCGAGGCGACGAACTCGCCGACGATGGCGCCGACGACGGCGGCGGTCGCGGTGATCTTGAGCGCGCTCAGGATGTAGGGGAGCGCGTTGGGGATGCGGATCTTCACGAAGATCTTCCATTTCGGGGCGCTGAAGACACGACCGAGGTCGAGCATGTCGGCCTCGACCTGGCTGAGGCCGACCGCGGTATTGATGACCACGGGAAAAAAGCCGATCAGCGCGCCCATCAGCATGTTGGGGAAGATGCCGTAGCCCATCCAGATCAGGAACAACGGCGCGATCGCGACCTTGGGCAGGGTGTTGACGAAAACCAGGAAGGGCACGAGCGCGTTGGCGAGCAGCGGCGACCAGGCAATCGCAACGCCCAGCGCCACACCGACGCCGGCGGCAAGCACAAAGGCGCCGATGATCTCGAACGTCGTCGCCCAGATATGCTGGCCCCACGAAGTGTCGCCGTGCCAGAGCGCGTTCCACACCGAAAGCGGCGCCGGCAGGAGGTATTCTCGGATGCCGCCGAAACTGACGGCGGCTTGCCAGCTTGCCAGCAGGAACGCGAACAGTACGAGGGTCGGCCAGTATTGGCGGCTGAGGCCGGCAAATTTCGTCATGCGCGCGGAACGATGAACCTGTTCATCGCTTTCGTCCCGCTGATATCATGTCCACGCATTCGTTCAGACTGGCGAAGGCGCATTTGCCCGTCAAGGCGAGGATCATCGGTGAAACTATCCCTGTGCAATGAGGTGATCCGCGAGCTCTCCTTCGAGCGGCAATGCGTGCTGGCAGCGGGCCTCGGCTATCGTGGCCTCGAGGTCGCGCCCTTCACCCTGGGCGACGACGCATGGTGCATGCCGGCGTCGCGGCGGGCCGAGATTCGCCGGGCCTGCACCGATGCCGGGATCGCGGTGAGCGGCCTGCATTGGCTGCTGGCGGCGCCGGCGGGGCTCTCGATCACCACCTCCGATCGCACGGTCTGGCAGAAGAGCGTCGAGGTGTTGCGCGGATCGGTCGAGCTCTGTGCCGATCTTGGCGGTGACTACCTCGTCCATGGCTCGCCGGCTCAGCGTCGCGTCGCGGACGCAGGCGACAGGCAGCGGGCGGAGGAGGCGTGGCGTATCGCGGCATCTGAGGCTGGCCAGGCCGGCGTCGCCTATTGCCTGGAGCCGCTTGCGCGGCCCGACTGCAATTTCGTCAACACGCTCGCCGAGGCGGCCGAGGTCGTCCGACGCAATGGCAATCCTGCGCTTTGCCTCATGATCGACACGCTGGCGGCCAGCCTGGAAGAGAGCGAACCTATCGCCGCTGCCATTCGGCGCTGGATGCCGACAGGCCTCATGGCGCACGTCCAGTTCAACGACCGCAGCAAGCGTGGGCCGGGGCAGGGTGATGACAGGTTCGCGCCCGTCGTGAAGGCGCTGAAGGAGACCGGCTACAACGGCTGGGTCGCCATGGAACCTTTCGTCTATGAGCCCGACGGCCCGACTTGCGCGGCGCGGATGATCGGCTATGTCGCGGGACTTCTGGAGCAGGGCGCATGAAAGTGAAACTGGACCAGGTCGACCGCTTCGAGCGCGATGTCCGCCTGCGGCTGCCCTTCCGATTCGGCGTCATCACCGTGACCGAGAGCATCCACGCGATCATCCGTGTACGCATCGCGCTCGAGGATGGCCGAACCAGTGAGGGCGTGGCGGCTGAAGCCCTAGGCGCCAAGTGGTTCGAGAAGAGCCCGGCTTTTACCGATGCGCAGAACCTCGACCAGCTGCGGCAATCGCTGGACATCGCCATCGACCACTACAAGGCGCGCGGCTTCGACACGCCGTTCGGCCTGTTTGCCGGCACCTATCGGGCGCAGCAGTCGCGCGGCGCGGAACTTGGCCTCAATCCATTGGTTGCCTCCTACGGACCGGCGCTGCTTGACCGCGCCATCCTCGATGCGCTGGGCAAGGCGACGGGCCAGTCTTTCGCCACGATGATTTCGACCAATGTGCCAGGCATCGAGGCTACGGACCTTACGCCCGATATCAAGGACGCCCACCTGCAGCCCTTCCTCGCCAGCCTGAAACCCGGCGCGACCATCGATCTGCGCCATACGGTTGGCCTGGTGGATCCGCTGACGGCGGCCGATCGGCCAACCTCGGAGCGGGTGAACGACGGGCTGCCGGAAACGCTGGAGGAGGTCGTCTCCTACTATCGCGGCCGGTACTACAAGCTGAAAGTGGGCGGCGACATCAGGGCCGATCTCGACCGGCTGTCGCGCATCGCGTCGGTGCTCGATGCCGGCGCCGGCGACTATCGCGTCACTTTCGATGGCAACGAGCAGTACGACGATGTCGATGGCATCGTCGAGCTTTGGCGCAAGGTCGAGGGGACGCCGGCGCTCGCGCGCATGGTCAAGGCGACGCTGTTCATCGAGCAGCCGATCAAGCGTGCCGCAGCGCTCAGCCGGCCGGTGACGGCGTTGGCGGAATACCGCCCGGTGATCATCGACGAATCGGACGGCGAACTGTCGGCCTTCCCGATGGCGCTGGCACTGGGTTACGCCGGTGTCTCGAGCAAGAACTGCAAGGGCTTTTACAAGTCGATCCTGAATGCCTCGCGCGTGGCGACCCTGAATGAGCAGGCGGCCAGCGCCCGCTACTTCATGTCGGCCGAGGACCTGACGACAGGTCCGGGCACCAGCGTCCAGCAGGACCTGGCCCTGGTCTCGCTGCTCGGCCTCACCCATGTCGAGCGCAACGCGCATCATTTCATCGATGGCATGTCGGGCGTGCCCGAGAGTGAACAGAAGGCTTTCGTAACGGCACATCCCGCGCTCTACGAAAAGCTGTCGGGCAAGCCGGCACGATTGAAGGCAAGGGGCGGCAAGTTGGCGCTGGGCTCGCTCGGATGTCCGGGCTTCGCCGTCGGCGTCGATCTCGATTTCAAGTCGATGCGGCCCATGCCGGCGGCACCGAAGGAACGATTGAAGGCATCCACATGACCAAGCTGCCCGATCGCTTCGAGTCAATCGAAGCACTGGAAGACTTCATGACTACGCCATCCGACACGCTGGCTTCCGATCTCGCCAACACGCCGGGCGACATCATGGTGCTGGGTGTCGGCGGCAAGATGGGCCCGACGCTCGCCCGCATGGCCAAACGCGCCGCGCCCGGAAAGAAGGTGGTCGGCGTTGCCCGCTTCAGCGAAAAGGGCCTGCGCGAGGAGCTGGCGCGCGCCGGAGTTGACACGATCGCAGCCGACCTGCTCGATCGAGCTGCCCTGGAGAAGCTGCCGAAGGCGGCCAATATCGTCTTCATGGCTGGCCGCAAATTCGGCGCTGCCGGCAACGTTCCGCTGACCTGGGCGATGAACGTGCATGTGCCGGCGATGGTCGCGGAGGTTTTTAGGGCCTCGCGGATCGTGGCGTTTTCCACGGGCTGCGTTTACCCGTTCGTTCCGGTGGAAAGCGGCGGGGCGACCGAGGACGTGCCGCCAATCCCGCCGCCCGGCGACTACGCCACTTCGTGCGTGGGCCGCGAGCGCATGTTCGAGTATTTCTCGGCCGAGCACGGCACGCCCGGCCGTCTGTTCCGGCTGAACTACGCCATCGACATGCGCTACGGCGTCCTGCACGACATCGGCCGCAAAGTGAGGGACGGCGAGACCATCGATCTGACGATGGGCCACGCCAACGTCATCTGGCAGGGCGACGCCAATACTGTGGCACTGCGCTGTCTCGCGCATGCCACCACGCCAACCTCGCCGATCAACGTCACCGGCCCGGAGACTTTTGAAGTCGCCAAGGTGGCCACCGAATACGGCAAGCTTTTGGGCAAGACGCCCAAGTTCACAGGCAAACCGGCGCCGACCGGCTGGATCAACAATGCGGCGCGCATGGTCAAGGAGTTCGGGGCGCCCAGCGTGCCGTTGCCGAAGATGATCGAGTGGACGGCCGACTGGCTGGCACGCGACATGACCACCTTCGACAAGCCCACGCACTACGAGGTGCGCGATGGTCAGTACTGAGGGGGCACCTACTGAGGTGCTTGCGGTCTCGCCGATCGACGCCGAACAGGCGGAAGCGGTATGGCCGCTGTCGATCGAGGCGGGCTGGAACCAGAATGCCGCCGACTGGCGGTTCATGCTGGCGGCAGGGCGGGGCTACGGCTGCACCGGCACCGACGGCAGATGGCAGGCGAGTTCGCTGGTCCTGCCGCTCGGTCAGAAGCTCGCCTGGATCAGCATGGTACTCGTGACCAAGGATCGCCGGCGCGGCGGTGTCGGCACAGGCCTCCTGAAGCGCTGCATCGACGAGGTGCGCGCCGCCGGCGCGGTTGCCGGGCTCGATGCCACGGAGCTGGGGCGGCCGATCTATCTGCCTCTGGGGTTTCACGACCTCTACCGGATCTCCCGCTGGCATCTCGACCGAGTGCCGCAAGCGAAGGCACCGCCGCCGGGCATCACGGTCCGGTCTGTGGAACTCGCCGACCTGCCGCGGCTTGCGACCTATGACAGGCCGCTGAGCGGCATGGAGCGGCCGACGATCCTTGCTCATCTGGCGATGCGGCAGCGCGGTCTCGCGTCGGTCGCGGAGACGCCATCGGGAAAGATCGCCGGTTTCGTCCTGGGCCGGGAGGGCAGGGTCGCGACGTCCCTGGGGCCGGTGGTGGCCGACAGCGAGGCCATCGCGCTGGCGCTGACCGCGCACGCGATGGCCTCCGCGACGCTTCCCTTCATCATCGACGTGCCGGATGCCCATCTCGACATCAAGGCCTGGCTGGAAGCAGCAGGCGCTGTCTCGCCGCGCGGCTACATGCGGATGACCCTGGGCGATGCCAAGGGGTTGGACGATCCCAGCCACGTCTTCGCGCTCGCCGGGCCGGAATTGGGTTAGGATGACGACCATGACCACGGAAAAGGCTTTGCATTGGCGCGACCTGCCGGCGCCGGTCCTGTCCCTGCTGCGCGAGGGCGCGGTGATCCCCGCCCATCCTCTGGCGCTCGGTCCCGATCGCACGTTCGACAAGCCGTCCCAGCGGGCGATCGGCCGCTACTATGTCGATGCCGGCTCTGGGGGCCTCGCCGTCGGCGTCCATTCCACCCAGTTCGCCATTCGCGAGGTCGGGCTCTACCGGCCCGTCCTGGAACTCGCCATCGAGACGGCGCGCGAATGGACCGATCGTCCGCTGGTGATGATCGCCGGTGCCGTCGGCTAGACGGCACAGGCGGTCGAGGAAGCCCGCACGGCGCGGGCGCTGGGATATCATGCGGTGCTGCTGTCCCTGGCGGCGCTGAAAGGTGCCAGCGAGGACGAGCTGATCGAGCATTGCACGGCGGTGTCGCGGGAAATGCCGCTGATCGGCTTCTATCTGCAAACGGCGGTGGGTGGCATCAACCTGTCGCGCGGTTTTTGGGCACGGTTCGCGGCGATAGACAATGTCGTGGCCATCAAAGTGGCGCCCTTCAACCGCTACCGTACGCTCGATGTCGCTTTCGGCATCGCCCAGGCCCATGCCGAGGAGCGCATCACGCTCTACACCGGCAACGACGATCACATCGTGGCCGATCTCGTGACACCGCTGGTCGTCCGTACCGGCAACCGCGAGGTGACGTTGCTCTTCCGCGGCGGCCTGCTCGGGCATTGGAGCGTGTGGACCCGGGGTGCGGTAAAGCTCCTGGAGCGGCTAAAGCTTACGGTGTCGGCCGGCGCGGTTTCGCCCGAGGTGCTGGCGCTCGATTCCTTCGTGACCGATTGCAACAGCGTGGTGTTCGACGTCGACCACGATTTCGCCGGCTGCATTCCGGGTTGTCATGAGATCCTGCGTCGGCAGGGGCTGATGACATCCATCGAGTGCCTCGACCCTCATGAAAAGCTGAGCGCTGGACAGAGCGAGGGCATCGACCGGCTTTACGCGACCTATCCCGAACTGCACGACGACGCCTTCGTTGCCGCCAATCTCGAGCGTTGGCGGAACTAGACGGTGGACGATCTCTTTGCGACCCATGATGCGCTGGCCGTCGGCGAACTGGTCAAGGCGCGGAAGATCGGCGCCCGCGAGCTGGTCGACGGATCGATCGCGCGCCTGCGTGAACTCAACACATCGCTGAACGCCATCACCGATTTCTACGACGGTGCGCTGCTCGACAAGTCCCTGGCGGCGGCGGGCGCGGGACCCTTCCACGGCGTGCCTTTCGTCGTGAAGCAACTCATGGCCGACTGCGCCGGTACGCCGACGACGCTGGGCTCGAGGTTTTTCGCCGAACAGCCGGTCGCCGCTGCCGACAGCGCCGCCGTGGCGCGGATGCGCCGCGCCGGGCTGGTGATCGTGGGGCGCAGCAATACCAGCGAGTTCGGCCTCGCCCCCACGACCGAGCCTGCCTTCGGCGGCGCGACGACGAATCCGTGGCGCAAGGGGCTCTCCCCGGGCGGCTCGTCGGGCGGTTCGGCGGCGGTGGTCGCCGCGCGCGGCCTGCCGATGGCTCACGCCACCGACGGCGGCGGGTCGATCCGCATTCCGGCGGCACTGTGCGGCCTGTTCGGACTAAAACCGTCGCGTGGGCGTGTGAGCCTCGCGCCGATCGGCGAGACGCTGGCCGGGGCAGGCGCTCAGCTTTGCGTGTCGATCTCGGTACGCGACAGCGCGGCACTTCTCGATGCGCTGGCGGGTGAGGAGCCTGGCGATCCCTATCGGGCACCACCGACGGAAGGCACTTTCCTTGACGCCACGCGGCGCCCGCCAGGGCGGCTGCGCGTGGCCTTCATGCGTAAGCCGGTGGGCGGTGCGCCGCTCGATCCGGTTCTGGTCGGTGCAGTCGAGCGGACGGCCAAGGTGCTGGCGGAACTCGGTCACCACGTCGAGGAAGCGGCGCCCGACTACGATGCCGCCGCGACCGGCGCCGCGTTCGGCACGGTGATGAGCGCCAACACGCATACGAACATCCAAATCCGGGCTGGTGGTCGCGTGCCGGGGCCGCACGACCTCGAACTCGTGACCCGGCTCTATGCCGAGCGCGGCGGCGCCATCAGCGCCCACGAGTATATCCGCGCGGTTCAGACGTTCCACCGGACTGGCCGGGCGCTGGGCGCCTTCTTCGAAAAATTCGACGTGCTGCTGTCGCCTACGATCGCGCGCACGAGCCTGCCACTCGGCGCGGTTCGGATGGACGGGTCGCTGGAGGACTACGAGGAAGGCCTCGCGCCCATGGTGCCGTTCACGGCTGTGTGCAACGCCACGGGCGTGCCGGCGATGTCGATGCCACTGGAGTGGACCGCGGATGGGCTGCCGGTCGGCCTGCATTTCGTCGGCCGCTTCGGTGCGGACGAAATGCTATTCTCGCTGGCGGCTCAGCTTGAGCAGGCGCGACCCTGGCGCGAGCGGCGGCCGCAGGATGCCGCGAAGGAGGAGTAATGCGTACCGTCGTCGTTGGATTTGTTGCTGGCTCCGTGAGCGTGCTGATCTTCCATCAACTCGGATTTCTGATCGCCAACGAACTCGGGTTGTTGAAGGTACAGCTTTACAGTCTGCGCCCCGTGCCGCCGCTCGGCGTGCCGGCCATTCTCTCGTCGGCCTTCTGGGGAGGGCTGTGGGGCATCGTCGCTGCCTTCGTGGTGCCGCGCCTGCCGCAAGCCGTCGACGGACCTCTGGGCTGGATGCTGTTTGCCGGCGTGATCGTGACACTCGTCAACTGGTTCGTCGTGCTGCCGATCAAGGGCGCGCCGGTCGGCGGCGGCTTTCGCATGCCGGCAGTCGTGATCGTGCCGCTGGTGTACGCCTTCTGGGGCTTCGGCATGTGGGTGATCGCCGGCCTCGTCCGTCGCGTCCTGCGGTGGCAGTGATGATCGTCGATGCGCAGGTCCATATCTGGGCCGCCAACACGCCGGAGCGGCCGTGGCCTGCCCGCGCCGAGCCGCACCGCGCGCCTCTCGGGAAGGACGAACTCCTGTCCGAGATGGGCAAGGCCGATGTCGATCGCGTGATTCTGGTACCGCCGTCGTGGGAAGGCGACCGCAACGACGTCGCCCTCGAAGCGGCCGCCGCGCATCCGGATCGCTTCGCCATCATGGGCCGCTTCGATCCCGATGCGCCGGGCGCCCGCGGCCAGGTCGTCGACTGGAGGAAGCAGACAGGCATGCTCGGCATGCGCTTCACGTTTCACACCGACATCCTGCGGCAGCCGCTGATCGACGGCCGCTTCGACTGGGTGTGGGGCGAGATGGAGAAGGCCGGGATTCCGGCGATGGTGCTGTTCCATCACGAGTACATGCATCTCGCCGACAAGGTCGCCGAGCGCTATCCCGGCCTCCGCCTGGTCCTCGACCATCTCGGCCTCAAGAGTGGCAAGGGCGTCTCCGAGGCCTCGAACTTCGCCACCCTCGACAATGTCCTGGCGATGGCCAAACGGCCGAACATCGCTGCCAAGGTCTCGGCCATGCCGTGCTACGCGGACGACAAGACCTATCCCTTTGCCTCGGTGCATCCGCACATCCGACGCGTCTTCGACGTCTTCGGGCCGAAGCGCACCTTCTGGGGCACCGACTGGTCGCGATTGCCCTGCGGTTATCACCAGGGCGTCACCATGTTCACTGAGGAAATTCCCTGGCTGAAGGGCGCGGACCTGGAGGGCGTGATGGGCCGCGGCGTCTGCGACTGGCTCGGCTGGAAGATCTGAGCCCGTCGAGTCAGCGGACACCCGACGTGACGAAGGCCGAGACGATCTGCCGTTGGGCGAGCAGATAGAGTGCCACCACAGGCACGGCTGCGAGCAGGGCAGTCGCCATCAATGGCCCCCATTCGCCGCCTTGCTCACCAGTCGTTGCGAACAGCTTGAGTCCGATCGAGAGTGTCTTGTGCTCGGTGGCATCGAGGATCAGGTGCGGCCACAGATAGAGGTTCCACGCGCCCAGAAACGACAGCACGGCCATGGCCGCCACGGCCCCCCAGATATTGGGCAGCGCGATGGTGAGAAGTTGCCGCCATGGACCGGCGCCATCTATTCGGGCCGCTTCGAACAGTTCGCGCGGCAAGGCTTTGAAGGCCTGGCGCAGGAAAAAGACGACGAAGCCACAGTGCCCGATCGTCGGGATGATCACCCCGGCTAGGGTGTCATAAAGTCCGGCACCGACCACCGTGACGTAGGTCGGCAGCAACGTGATCACGTAGGGCACCGTCATCGTGCCGACGACAAGGCCGAAGGCCACATCTCTCCCGCGGAAGGTCATGACCCCGAAGGCGAAGCTTGCTGGAAGCGCTATGGCGAGCTTACCGAGCGTGATGGCGCCCGCCACGACGAGGGAGTTCACGAACCAGATCGCCACCGGATGCAGCCGGAAGGCCTTGGCGAAGTTGCCGAGGGTCGGATCGTCGGGCCATAGCGAAAGCGTTGCATGGAAGATATCGCCCGGTGCTGCAAAGGCGGTGCGTAGCATCCAGGCGAGGGGAAAGAGGGTAGCCACGCAGGCAAGCACGAAAGCGACATGCAGCGCGATCTGCCCGGCCATCGGCCGCGTCGCGCGCCAGCTTCTGCGGACGCCGGGCAAGGATTGTGCCCGGGCCGGGAGGGTGAGCGCGTCAGTCATAGTGGACATGGCGCTCGCCGAAGCGGAACTGCGCCCAGGTGACGGCCGCCACCATCGCCGCGATCAAGACGGCCACGGCGGCGGCTTCGCCGAACTGGAAATGCCGGAAACCTCGCTCGTAGAGGAAGTAGAGAAGGTTGCTGGACATGCGGAACGGCCCGCCTTCGGTCAGCACGTCGACCGCGCCCACGATCTCATCGAGGACGATGATGACCGTGGTGACGATGGCGAAGAACAGGGCGGGCGAGATCAGCGGCAGCTCGATGTCGATGGCCTGTCGGAACGGTCCGGCGCCGTCGATACGCGCGGCCTCGGTGACGTCGGCCGGGACGTTGGCGAGGGCAGCGAGAAAGATCAGCAGGTTGAAACCGAAGCTCTTCCAGAAGGCGACCGCAATCACGCCCCAGATCGCGAGGTCGGGGTCGGTCAGCCAGCGCTGCGGTGCGAAGCCGACGTGGCCAAGCAGCGTGTTCAGCACGCCGACTGTGGGATTGAACATCCACAGCCAGACGACGGCGGCGATCGGGAACGACAGGACGGAGGGGGCGAACAGCGCCGTGCGATAGATCCGGCCCGGCAGCCCGGCGCGGACGCGCACCAGCGCAAAGGCGAGCGCGAGCGGCACGCCGATCTGCAGGGGCAACAGAGCCGCAAGGTAGATCGCGGTATTGCCGAGGGCGAGATGAAAGTCGGGATTCGCCAGCGTGCCGCTGTAGTGCGTGATCCCGCGCCAGGTAGCCTCCTGCCGAAGCATGCTCCAGTCGATGAACGACAGGCCGAACGTGGCGACCATCGGCAGCCAGACGAACGCCACCGCGGCCGCGACGGCGGGTCCGGCGAACAGCCAAGGCGATCGCCCCAGCCGACGCCATGCTGCCGTCATGCTGCGGTCAGCTTCTCGACCGCGTCGCGGCTGCCGCGCAGACCGTCCGCCACCGAGACTGTTCCATTGACGATCTTGGTGATCCAGTCGATGTGAACCGTCAGCGCCTCGAGGCCGCGCGCGCCCGGCCAGATCGTCTCACTGGTCAGGCCGCCTTCGAGCTGGGCGTTCGCCGCCTCGTTGCCGGGCCGCACGGGGATGTCGTTGGTCGTGACGTTGAGGTAGCCCGTGCCCAGCCAGATCTCGAAGCCTTCGCGGCTCGCGATGAACTGCATGAAGCGGTATGCCGCCTCCTGCTGCTCCTTGTTGCCCGAATAGACGGCAAGGAAATTGCCGCCGGAATTCATCCGCCTGTTGTGTCCGGCAAGGCCCGGCATCTGGGCCAGACGCAGGTCGAAGCTGGCGGCCTGCCGCACACCTGACTGGCGGGCCGAGGAGGAGGCCATGACGCCGATCGCGCCGGCCTGGAACGCGGCCAGCATCTCGGAGATCGTCATCACCCGCCACAGTCCGTCACGGCGCGGCTGGACGAAGGCCTCGATGCCCTTGATGGCGGCCGGGCTGTCCATGACGGCCCGGCCGTTGGCGTCGATGACGTTGCCGCCGGCGTTCTGGATGAAGGCTTGTGGCAGCCACTCGTTCACCTCGTAGCAGAGGCCCTGCTTGCCGGTCTTGTCCTGGAGCTGGCGGGCCATCGGGTAGAGTTCTTCGACGGTCTTTGGTTCGGCCGCGGGGTCGAGCCCCGCGGCCGTCCAAAGCGTCTGGTTGATGTAGAGGACCGGCGTGCTCATCGACCATGGCAGCCCGATCGGCACGCCACCGATTTCCGCCAGTGGGCGGATCCGAGGCCGGAACTGGCCCAGCAGCGCCGCTGTGCGGTCGACGCCGAAAATCTCGCGGAAGTCCTTCGCACCCAGCGTGCGCTTGGCGAAGTCGCCGAGCTTCCAGCCGGTCGTCATCAGCGCCGGCCCGCGGCCGGCCGCGATCGACGACATCGCCTTCTGGGTGATCGCTTCGTATGTCGTGCCGTCCTGGCGGCTGACCACGATCACGCCGGTGTTCTTTTCGTTGAAGGCACGTATCACCTTCTGGATCGGATGATCGGCGCCCGAGAACAGATGCACGAGGTCGATCTTTGCGTCGGACCCGAGGGCGGCGCGGGATAGCAGCGCCGGCGCGGCGAGCGCAGCCGCAGCAAGAGAGAAATTGCGGCGCGTGAGTGCGTGCGACATTCAAACCTCCACCCGATTGTTTGACAATCTGGTCGGGGGTGTGAGCCGGCGGCATGTCAGGTCGATGACCGTCCGATGAGGGTTCTGTTTCTGCCTGTGCAAGGCAGACGTTCGCCGGTCAGAGCGCTCTCGTCACAGTTTGCGAGCCGCCGCCCCAGATCGGCAGGTAGCTCATCTTGAGGCCGGCGCCGCCGGTGACGATCGGGTGGATGGCGTCGGGCGCGCGCGCGACGTCCTGGCCCTCGTCGAACAGATAGCGCTGTACGCGCGGCAAGTCCCAGGCGTCGTGACGGACGATCTTCTGGGCCATCTCGAGCGGCAGCAGGAAGACCTGCTCGCCGCGCTCGTTCCTGCGGTTCCTGCTCGACATCACGATGGCAGCCCGCATCGCCGTGGCTATGGGCGAGAGGATCGCTTCAGGCGTGTCGCCTTCGCCATCTCCCGGCAGCACTTCGGCGGTGCCGGAGATTCCCATCACGGTGACGGCATTGGCGTCGCCGCCGAGGCCGCGCCGCGCGGTCAGCGTCGGAAAGGGACCATCGTTCCGTTCGGTGAAGCAGAAGGTGTATTTGCCGGGCTGGCCCATGGTCGCCATGTCGCCGATTTCCGGTCGCGCGCCGCCGATGTTGCGGATGGTGAGCTGCAGCGCCCGGCCGATGCTGGCATTGGCGCGGTTGCCGGGACCGAGACAATTGGTGCCGGCATTGACGCCGAGCGTGCGGGCGATCGGGCCGTGGACGCAGAGCGCAACGCAGGCCGTGCCCGTCGTGGTCGCGATGCCCAGCAGGTTGAAGTCGGGATCGAGCGTGGCCTCGGCGGCGGCCAGCACGACTGGCAACTCGGCCGGCCGGCAGCCGGCGATGACACATTGGTAGGCGATCGCTTCGGGCGTGATGTCGCCGAACATCGGTGGCATGGCGCCCTGAGACTCGACACGTCCGGCCACGCCCGCGATCATGGCATCAAGGCGCCGCTGCGTCGGCGGCACCAGTGGCAGACCATCCGAGAGTTCGGCGTCGGTCAGGATCTGTTGTGCGACCTCCCAGCCGGTCGACTCCTCGACGACCGGCCAGCCGCACCACTCGCTCATGGGGCGATGCGTACGCTGGCGACGGTCGTGCCGCCGAAGGAGGGGATGAACGCTGAGTGCTTGCCCGGGCCGCCGGCCACGGTGATGTGGATGTCCTGCGGCGAGCGGCCGATGGAGAACCATTCGCCGTCCGGCTTGTGGCCGGTGCTGACGTAGGTTTCCTGGTTCTCTTCCGAAATCCGGGAGACATGCACGCGCGAGCGCGTCCAAAGTTCCTCGCGGATGCTCTCGATCGTGAAGCCGTCCCGCTTCAGAGTTGCGGCGTGCTCGGGCCCGATGACGATGAACATCGGACCCTTGCCGTAGATCGTGTTGGCGCCGGGGTTTGCCATGCCGCCGGCGAACGTCGTCAGCAGGCCGATGCCGCTGGTGCTGCCGTGGTCGTTGAGGTTGTGCGGGCCTTCGCCCGACATCACCGTCACGACCGAGTCGGTCGGCGCGAAGCCGCGCTGCACATGGTAGGGTTGCCAGGGGTTCTCTTCCTCGTTCTCGCCGAAGCAGAAGGTGAACTTGGCGGGATTGCCCTGGGTCGAGCGGTCCATCTCGCCGGGCTTGGCGCCTGCGATATTCAGCAGCATCAGGCCGAGCGCACGGCCGATCGTGGCATTGGCACGCCAGCCCTGGCCGAAGCAGTTCGAGCCGCAGTTGATATCGAGTTCCTTGCGCACCGGGCCACTGATCATGACCATCGGCGCACACGAGTGCGTGGTCGCCAGGGTGCCGTGAAGATTGTACTCGGGGTCGAGCACGCCGCGCATCGCCGCCGTCACCGCCGGGAAATACTCCGGCTTGCAGCCGGCCATGACGGCGTTGGCCGCCAGGCTCTGCAGGGTCGGCACGATCTGGCGCGGCGGCACCGGCGGGAAGGGGCGGTTGTCGCCCCGTACGCGCTCGACGAACTTCGCCACCTTTTCCTCGGTGGGCACGTAAAGCGGCATGCCGTCGCTCCAGCCCTGTTCGGTGGCGAATTCGTTGAACGCCTCGACATCGAGATCGCCAATGTCGATGACTTCCTGTTCGGCGATATCTGTCATTGCTTCGTTGCCTCGAGAAGGCCCTTGGTCGCGGTTTCAATGCGCTCGCGCAGCTCCTCGGCGTTGAGGCCACCCACAGGGTGTTTCACGACGATAAGCTTAGGCTCGATCTTGCGGGCTTTCGCCTGGGCAAGCACGAGCGGCTTGAAGGTCTCAGTAGCGATCACGTAGGCCGTGATGCCGAGTTTCTCGAGTTCGATGCTGTCGTGGAAACTCCACGATGAACAGGACCCTCAATCCCCTAACGCAAGGAGCGCCGCGCGATACTTCCCGGCGACCGCCTGGATCAGTTCCTTGGGGGCGGCCTGGCTGGCGCTGTTCTTAGCGTGGAACTCGATGTTGTCGACATTACGGAAGGCGCCGAGCTTGGCCTTCACGCCCTCGAGCAGCTCGCGCGCATTCGGCTTGGAGTTCGAAATGAGCGCGATCGCGTCGGTCGCCCAGTTGATCGGCTTCAGTGCCACCGTGGGGCCCGCGGCGGCCGCGAGACCAAAAGTCGGGTTGACGATACGCATGGTCACTCCTCTTCAACTCGTTTTGCCCAGCGTCGCGACGATGGCCTTGGCCGCGCGCTGGCCGTCGGCGATGGCATCCGCCAAGTATTGACGTCCGCCGGCCCGCACATCGCCCACCGCAAAGAGCGTCGGAGACGATGTGCGACCGTCCATATCCACCACGATATGCCCGGTGGCGTCGCGTGCAAGCGATTCCGGCAGAAATTCCGCAGCGGGAGATCGATTGATGTAGACGAACACCGCGCTGGCCGGAACACTGTTTCGCAGGCCTCCCGCTTCGATGACGACGGACTCCAGGCCGTTGGTGCCCTCGAGGCCGACAATCCGGCCATCGATTGCCTTGACGCCCGGCGGCGCCTGGACTGGGGGAGAGTCGACGACAGTGACTTCGCTGGCGAGCGTCGTCAGTTCTACAGCTTCCGGCGCGGCCCAGCCGGTAGCGCCGGCTACGATCACCGGCAGTCCGGTGTAGAGGGGGCCGTCGCAGACCGCGCAGTGAGAGACGCCGCGGCCTTCGAACTGATCCTCGTTCGGCACGCCCAGCCGGCCTTTATGGAGGCCGGTGGCGATCACGACCGCGCGGCCGGTATGGCGCTCGCCCTCCGCGGTCTCGACCGACCATGGACCGTCGCCGGACAGTTTGGTGACTTCGCCGAAACCGATTTCGACACCGGCAACCACGGCGTCATCGGTCATCAGAGAGGCCATCTGCGTGCCGGTAAATATCTCGTCGAATTCATGCAGGGCTCCGAGATTGATCAGCTGGCCGCCCGGGGCGAGCTTGTCGAGGCACAGGCACTTGAGGCCAGCGCGGGCGGCTTCGGTGGCGGCGGTGAGTCCGGCCGGACCGGAGCCGACTACGATGAGGTCGTAAGAGGGATTGTCCATGATGCTATTCTATACTGCTATCGACCCTTGAACACCGGTTTGCGCTTCTCGATGAAGGCGCGCATTGCCTCCTTCGAATCCTCGGTGCCCTGCAGGCTGACCGTCATGTTCTGCTCGAAGCGATAGCCGTCGCGCAGCGTCATCTCTTCGATGGCGTTCAGCGCATGTTTGGCCGTGACACTGGCGATCGGGCTCTTGGCGGCGATCTGCCGCGCGAGATCCATCGCAGTCTCCAAAAGCTTGTCGTCGGGTACGCAGGCTTCGACCACGCCCAGCCGGTAGAGTTCGGGGCCAGGCACGCGGTAGCCGGTCAGCATCATGCGGCGTGCACGCGAGTGGCCGAACAGACGCATGGCATGGCGACCTCCGCCCATCAGGCCGACGTCGATCTCGGGCAGGCCGACCGAGGCGCTTTCGGCGGCCAGCAGGATGTCGCAGGAGGCGGCGACGGCGAGGCCTGCACCCAGGGCGGGTCCGTTGATGGCGGCGATCACTGGCTTCTTGCATTCCATGATGGCGTGGAAGCATTCGCGAGCATAGCGCATGCCCCGCCAAGCATCGCCCGGCCCGCGCTGAGCACCGGCGCGCGCCTTGATGTCGACGCCGGCGCAGAAGCACTTGCCTTTGCCGGTCAGCACGGCGACCCGCACGTCTTCGAGATCGGAGATGCGGTCGAAGGCGCGGATCATCTCGTCCTGAAGCTCGGCGTTCTGCGCATTGACTGGTGGATTGTCCATCGTCACGACGGCGATGTGGTCCGCGATTTGCACACGGATCATTTTGAGATCATCCATTTCAATCCTCCCCGGAAGGCCGGTACAGTCGCTTGCAGGTCTTGTTGGAACTGTCGTAGGTCGCAGGGCAGGGGGAATGCAAGGGCATGGCGTATTTTTCACAGCAGTTGATCAACGCCATCACGCTGGGAGCCATCTACGGCCTGATCGCCATCGGATACACGATGGTCTACGGCATCATCGGCATGATCAACTTCGCCCATGGCGAAGTCTTCATGATCGGCGCGTTCATCTCGCTGATCGGATTCATGATTTGCAGCCTGCTCGGCATCGGCTCCGCGCCGGTGGCGATCCTGCTGGTGCTGCTGATGGCGATGGCCTTTTCCGCCGTCTACGGCTGGGCGATCGAGCGAACGGCCTATCGGCCCCTGCGAGGATCGTTCCGTCTGGCGCCGCTGATTTCCGCCATCGGCGTGTCGATTGCGCTTCAGAACTACGTCCAGCTGGTGCAGGGCGCGCGGCCCAAGCCCGGCGGCCAGATCGTGTCGGGCGGCTTCAACCTGTTCAGCGCCGACGGCTTCGACGTCCGCGTCAGCTGGCTGCAGATCATCATCGTGGTGGTGACGGTGGTGCTGATGGCGGGCTTCACCTGGCTGATCGCGCGGACGTCGCTTGGCCGCCGGCAGCGGGCCTGCGAGCAGGACATGAAGATGGCGGCGCTGCTCGGCGTCAATGTCGACCGCACCATCTCGCTCACCTTCGTGCTGGGCGCGACGCTCGCGGCTGTCGCCGGCATGCTGTTCCTGATGTACTATGGCGTCATCGACTTCTTCATCGGCTTTCTCGCCGGGATAAAAGCCTTCACCGCCGCCGTTCTGGGCGGCATCGGGTCGCTGCCGGGCGCGATGCTGGGCGGCCTGCTGATCGGCCTGATCGAGGTGTTCTGGGCGGGCTACTTCTCGAGCGAGTACAAGGACGTCGCCGTCTTCGCCATCCTCGTCCTCGTCCTGATTTTCCGGCCGACCGGGCTGCTCGGCAAGCCGGAGATCGAGAAGGTCTGACGGAATGGGCGCGCGTCTCCCCTCCATGTTGAAGGACGCGGCCCTCACGGCCTTCGTCGCCGCGGCACTCGGCATTTTTATCGTCGGCTTCCGTACCATCGACGTGGGCTCGCGCACCGGGCTCAGCTTCGACTACCAGTTCGCCGACCTCCTCGTTGCGATTGCCACCATCTTCGTCGGCCGACTGGGCCTGTCCCTGGCAGCAATGGGCCTGCGCTGGCCGGTCGTCGCCCTCGGTGCTGCGATGATCGCCACAGGCGCTTCGCCGCTGCAATTGCCCTCGGGCTTCCTGCATTGGTTCGTGGCGCTGGGCGGCGTGATGCTGGTGATCCGCGGCATATGGCCGTGGGCGCGCAGCACCGCGACGGCTGCGGCGGCTACACCCGCGGGGCTCGCCCTGGGACAGGCTGGCGCGAAATGGTTCGGCTGGCTGCTGCTCGCGGCGGCGGTGCTTCTGCCGTTCACGCCGGCCGCCGACCAGAAGACCATGGATCTCGCGGTGCTGATCCTGACCTACGTGATGTTGGGTTGGGGCCTCAACATCGTGGTCGGCCTCGCCGGCCTGCTCGATCTGGGTTACGTCGCCTTCTACGCCGTGGGCGCCTACTCCTATGCGCTGCTCAGCACGCAGTACGGCCTGGGGTTCTGGACCGTGCTGCCGCTCGCCGGGATGATGGCGGCGCTGTTCGGCATCGTGCTGGGCTTTCCCGTCTTGCGGCTGCGCGGTGACTATCTCGCGATCGTCACCCTGGGCTTCGGCGAGATCATCCGCCTGGTGCTCCTGAACTGGGTCGATTTCACGAACGGCCCGGCCGGGATTGGCTCCATCCCCGGGCCGACGCTGTTCGGTGCAGTGTTCGCCGAAACGCCGCCAGCCGGAAAGCAATCCGTATCGGAGATGCTGGGCATCACCTTCGACGGCAACCATCGCCTGATCTTTCTCTATTACATCCTCCTGCTGCTGGCGTTGGTCACCAACCTGTTCACCCAGCGCATGCGGCGCCTGCCGGTCGGCCGTGCCTGGGAAGCGCTGCGCGAGGACGAGACCGCCTGCCGGGCGCTCGGCATCAATCCGACCAACACCAAGCTGACGGCCTTCGCCATCGGCGCCATGTTCGCGGGCTTCGCCGGCTCGTTCTTCGCCGCCAAGCAGCGCTTCATCAGCCCGGAGAGCTTCGCCTTCATCGAATCGGCGATCATCCTCGCGATCGTCGTGCTGGGCGGGATGGGCAGCCAGATCGGTGTCGTCCTGGCGGCGGTGCTGCTGATCGGCCTGCCGGAATGGTTCCGCGAGCTTGGCAACTACCGCATGCTGGCGTTCGGCCTCGCCATGGTGCTGATCATGGTGTTCCGTCCGCGCGGTCTGATCGCCGATCGCCAGCCGTCCGTGCGATTGCATCCTGCCGGCTCGGGAGGCGGTCCGTGAGCGCGCCGCTGATCGAGATCGAGCATCTGACGATGCGCTTCGGCGGGCTGGTGGCGGTCGACGACGTCTCGTTTGCCGCGCGCTCGCGCGAGATCACCGCTATCATCGGCCCCAACGGTGCCGGCAAGACGACCGTCTTCAATTGCATCACCGGGTTCTACAAGCCGACGATCGGCCGCCTGACGTTGAGCGGCGGCGAGCGCGAGTTTCTGCTCGAGCGTATGCTGGGTCACGAGATCGGCCAGCGCGCGAAGGTGGCGCGGACGTTCCAGAATATCCGCCTGTTCTCCGGCATGACGGTGCTGGAGAATCTCCTGGTCGCCCAGCACAACAAGCTGATGCGTGCCTCGGGCTGGAGCGTGTATGGCCTCCTGGGATTGCGTCGCTTCACCCGCGCGGAAGAGGCGGCCATCGGCCTGGCGCGCACCTGGCTCGACCGCATCGACCTGCTCGACGCCGCCGATCGGCCAGCCGGCGAGCTTCCCTACGGGGCGCAGCGGCGGCTCGAGATCGCCCGCGCCATGTGCACCGAGCCCAGGCTTCTATGTCTCGACGAGCCCGCCGCCGGCCTCAACCCACGCGAATC
>JAUXST010000761.1 GCA_030679805.1 Reyranella sp.
TCGAGCGTCTCGACCGGCTGCTCGTCTACGAGCCTGATGATTTCGCTGCCATCGACCTCGACCGCCACCGCCTGTCGCTCGACGACGAGGATCATGCCCGCTTCACCACCGTGCAGAAAGCCATTGCCGAGGGGCGGATCGATCCGGACCTCGCACGCTACGACCGGATGCGGCGCGGGATCGATCGGGCCGTCAAGGCCCTGGGCATCGACACCGATGGGCCCGTCGCCGCGAAGGTCCGCGCCGAGGCGCGCGACCGGCTGAAGAGTTTCGAGGTCATCGAAGGCCGCCCGCCGAACGGCCGGGATATCGACACCATCGTCGACGACGAGATGGAGCGCCATCGGCCCGACGAGGCGCCGGACCTCGTTCCATCCCCCGCCGATCCGGTAGCGCCGGAAGCGCCGTCGGCGAACGAGCTCCCGGCGGAGACGACACCGCCACGATCCGACGCCCCCGAAGTGACCCGTTTCGACGATGGGACGAAGCTGGTCACGCGCCGCGCCGTCGACACCGAGCGCGGCAAGGCCGACCTGTCCGAAGCCTACGACGAGCACGACCGGATCGTGTCGTCGGCGGCCACCTTCGCCGACGGCCATCGCGTGGAAAGCCGGTGGTCCTATCCGGGCGAAACGCACTGGTCTCAGGTCGACACCGTGCGCAGCCCCGATGGCGAGGTGTTGGGCACCGTCACCACAACCTTCGACGGCGAGCGCGTGACGCGGGTCGCCGAGCCGACGGATGGGCCTCCACAGACTGACATTTGGGACAAAGACGGGCCTGTAGCGAGCGCTCAGAACGTCATGGCGCCGCTGGCAGCGATTCCCTTCTTGCTGGACCTCACGGCCGCGGCGATCGGGGTGATCGGGGCGATGATCGTCGGCAAGGCGATAGACGACACGATCAACCGGCCCGGCGCGGGAGGCACGTTCGGCGGCAGCGAGATGGCCCGCCCGCCCGATGAGAAGCCGGGCAAGGGCCACAACAACCCGCCGGAGCCGGTAGATGACGACAAGCCATCGTCCCGGCCACCTTCGGGACCGCCGGTTCCTCCGTTCCCACCAGGGCAGCGTCCGGGTTGGAGGGAGAGTGAACTCGACGACGCCAAGGACCTGGCGCCCGACTTCGAGCCGCAAGTTGCCTTCAAGAATGGCCAGGAAGTAAGTTCGACAACCCAAGGTTCGGTTCGTCCCGATGGAGTGTCGAAGGATAGACGCCGTGCGTCTTTCGAAACGAAGAACTACGACATCAATGGCAATTCACGAGGTCTGGTCCGCGATGTCATCGAGCAGGTACTGGAACGCGCGCAACACCTGCCGCCGGGCATGCAGCAGAACATCCGTATAGACATTCGGGGACAGCAAGGGTCCGAGAAGCAACTGGAAGACGTGGCTCGGCGGATCGTCGAACGATCGAATGGGCATCTGAAGCGCGAAAATGTCCACTTCAGAACGGAGGACTAACTAATGACTTATGTCGGAATTTCAGGGGGGATGATCCTCCAGAAGATGGGGACACCTGCGGAAGTTGCTGCGTTCTTCGCACTGATCGATCGCCACAAGTCGGAGTCGTCCAATGGCGCACTCGACCTTGTCACTGATCGTCTTTTCAGGCGCACTGTGCCGGGTGAACAGTATGACGCGCTTGTGAGGCAACTTGCGGAGAGCCGACGGATCCTCGAGCGAATTCAGATAACCGACGGTTTCTGGAACGAGTTCAAGCTGGGCGATCAGGTGGCCGGCCTCGATCGGTCGGCAAAGACCGCGGCCGACGCTTTTCGAAAGATTTTCCATTCACTCGACAAGGCAATTCACTACGCCCGCCGCGACAAGGAAGATATCGGCTACTTCCGTCCCTTGAGGCTCATGGCGTGGGAGGGACCGAAATGCGATGAGCATCAGTTCATGCCGCCGGAGGAGTTCGAGAAGCCCGACATTCGGCCGATCTGGCTTGAGTGACGGAGAGATAGATGATGACTGATGTCGGAATCTCGGGCGGTATGCTCCTTAAGAGAATGGGAACACCTGCAGAAGTCGCCGCGTTTTTCGTACTGATCGATCGCAACAAGGCAAAATCATCCGACGGTGCGCTCAGTCTAGTTACCGACCGTCTTTTCAGGCGCACTGTCCCAGGCGAACAATATGACCGACTAGTGGAACAACTGGCAGAGAGCCGACGGATACTGGGAAGTATTCGGATATCCAGTGACTTCTGGAACGAATTCCATTTGGGTGACCGCGCTGTGGGCATCGATCGGTCGGCCATGAATGCAGCCGATGCGTGTCAGTCGATCTTCGATGCGCTGGACCGTGCGATTAGCTTCGCCCGTCAAGACAAGGAAGACCTCGGTTACTTCCGCCCTCTGAGACTCGTGGCGTGGGAAGGACCCAAATCCTATGAACATAAGTATATGCCGCTGGAAGACTTCGAGAAGCCCGACATTCGGCCGATCTGGATGGAGTGAGTTGGTTTCGTCCATCTGACTGAAATCGCCACTTTAATGCCCGCCTGGCATCCGCCGCGGCGGGCTTTTCTTTGGGCAAGAGCTGCCGGCGGCCATAGGCGGTTTCCCGACACAGCTCACATTCTTCGACGCGCAGGTGTCGGAAAACGGCCGGCGAAAAGCCTTGTCGATCAACGCCTTGAATTTTCCGACAGGATTTTCCCGACACCGGAGCGTCGGCAAAAGCCTCAGGCCCCGGACGCTACTTCCAGGGGTCCGCGACCTTGGGCCAGAACGGCGTCTTGCGCTTGGTGTAGGGCCAGCGCGTGACATCGGGGTCGGCGGCGCCGGGGGAGGCCACGTAGAGGATCTCCTTCGCGAGGCCCACGAAGCCATTATAGAAATGCTGCGCCGACTTCACGACCACGACGCGGTAGTCGGCCGGATCGGCGCCGACCGCCTTGAAGGCGTCGGCATGGAAGGTCTGGGTGCGGAGCGTGCAGATCGCGATGTCGACATGCTCCGAGGACAGCAGCGCCATGTCGCCGAGCGGCACCATCACCGGCCCGTAGGGCTGGCGCACGCCGCGCGCGATCTTCTTCACCGTGACGTCTATATCGATCGGATCGCCGCTCACCGCGCCCGACTTGCCGCCCAGCCGCATGCGGAGGCGCGCGCCCTCGCCCGCTTCCTCGGCGATGCGGAAGGCGGCGGGGTCCCACATCACGCCGAACAGGGCCGGGCCGATCTCGCGGGCGACCAGCGCCTTCAGCACGAAGGTCGAATCGCCGGGCGCCCCGGA
>JAUXST010000762.1 GCA_030679805.1 Reyranella sp.
CTCATGGCGGCGACGCCGGCAACGAACTCGACTTCGCCGACGGGCTTCATCTCGTCGGGTCCATGGGCGCGATACATCGACCGGCATTCCTCGAACACCGTCGCCACGACATTGTGGCCGGTGCCAAGATCGGCCAGCAGCTCGTCCAGCAGATAGCGATAGCCCGGGAAGTCCCACAGATGATGGTGGGTGTCGACGATCGGCAGTCCGGGCTCGAGGATTGGCTCCGGGGGAGCCTTGGCCAGCCATGCCTCGTCGGGCTTGAAGATGCGGCCGTACCGTGTCGGTTCGCCGGGCTTGCGGCTGGCCTGAAACATCGCACCGAGCGACGAGGCGCCTTTCGTCTCCGTCATGTCGGTCATCCTTCGGCGATCAGCCGCGCCAGGGCGGCCGGCTCGCTCAACATGGGGTAATGGCCGGTATCCAGCTCGTGCCACCTCGCCTTCAGCCGCTCGGCGGCACGGCGCTGGTGGGCAACGGGCGGGTTCGTGCTGCGTTTGCACCAGATCACCGAGGCGTTCCACGCCTGGTCCCAGAAGCGATCCAGCCTGACCGGCGCCTGCATGGCGGCGATCGGATGCGGCGTGCAGCGCTCCAGCGCCCAGGCCCGCACTTTGGGCTCGAGATCGACGAACAGGCGCGTCTCGAAATCCTGGCGCGACGGGCCGGTGCCCAGCTCCGTGTTCACCGCGGTCGGGCGCTTGACGATATCCGGCAGCGCCTCGCCGTCGAGCAGCGCTAGCGCATCGGCGAACACCACCCTCGCCACGCGCTCGCGTGCCAGTTCGGCGGCACGCGCCATCACCATGCCGCCGGTGCTGGTGCCGGCCAGCACGACGTCCTTCAGGTCCTGGTAGAACAACAACTCGGCAATCTCGGCCGCATGCGTCTCGGTGTCGATGCCGGCGCGGAGCTGGCCCTTGCGCTCGGCGCAGCCGTCGAGCGTCGGCGTCAGCACAAGATGGCCTTGCGCGCGCAGACGTTCGGCGACCGGCTTCCAGATCCAGCCGCCCTGGTAGGCGCCATGGATCAGCACGAATGTGGTCATTGCCCGCTCCCCTTCTTCACGGTCACGCCCGCCATCTGCTCGAAGACTTTGACGATCGCCGAGCCGTCCTGCTTGTTGAGGCCGCGGGCGCGCGCCATCTGGTAGACCTGCTGCGTGAGGTTCGCGAGCAGCAGCGGCACGCCCAGGCGCTTGGCGAAGGCGGTCTCCAGTTCCTGGTCCTTGTAGGAGATGTCAATCGTGCCGCCCGGCTCGAAATCGCCGCTCAGGATTCGCGGCACGCGCAGCTCCCACGCGGCACTGGCGCCGGTCGAAACGCGCACGACCTCGTAGATGGTCTGCGGATCGAGCCCCGCCTTGACGCCCAGCACCAGCGCCTCGGCCACCGCCACTGTGTTGACCTGGACCAGCATGTTGTTGACCAGCTTCATGGCAAGCCCGCTGCCCAGCGGCCCGACATGGAACGTGCGGCTGCCCATGACACCGAATAAATCCTCGCATTTGGCGACCACGTCGGCGGCACCGCCCGCGATCACCGACAGTTCGCCCGATTGCGCGCGGCCCGTGCCGCCGCTCACCGGTGCATCGAGCATGGCGATGTCGCGTGCAGCGAGTTGATCGGCGATGGTGCGCGCGGCGAACGGGTCGATGGTCGCCATGCACAGCACGATATGGCCCGGCTTGGCGCTCCTGATGATGCCGCGCTCGCCCAGGATGACCGACTCGGCCTGCTCGGTGGTCTCGACGATGACGATGGTGCGCTCCACTTCCGCCGCCACCGCTTCCGCCGTGCCGGCGAGTTCGGCGCCCTTGGCCCGGAGCGGCGCGGTCTTCGTCTGGTCGATGTCGTGCACCACCAGCGCAAAGCCCGCCTTCACGAGATTAAGCGCCATCGGTCCGCCCATGGCGCCGAGCCCGATGAATCCGACCTTGCCGGCCATGCTTCTCTCCCTGATCGAGTTTTTAGACGCCGCCCGTTACATCGATCGTGAGGCCGGTGACGAAATCGGCGTCGGCCGAGGCGAGGAAGCAGATGACGTTGGCCTGGTCGACCGCCTCGGCGACACGGCGCAGCGGCGTGCGCTCGATCTCCTCGGCCTGGGACGCCTGCGAACGCTTCTCCCAATGCGGCCGGATGCGTTCGGTAAGCGTCACGCTGGGCGCGATGGCGTTGACGTTGATGCCCTCCGGGCCGAGTTCGTGGGCGAGCTTGCGGGTGAAGGCGATGATGCCGCCCTTGGCCGCGGCATAGGCGCTCGAACTGTTCTGGCTGAGCCCACGGCCGGCGATCGAGGCGAGGTTGACGATCTTGCCGCTGCGACGGCGCTTCATCACCGGGATTACCGCGTGGGTGAACAGGAAGGTGCCGTCGAGGTTGAAGGCAATCAGCTTCTGCCAGTCGGCGAAGGCCAGTTCCTCCGTCGTCGCCTGTGGATTGGCGATCACCGTGCTGCCGCCCACGGCATTGACCAGGATGTCGATCTGGCCGTGGTTGCGCGCCACCTCGGCTACCACCTTGTCGACCGCGGCGGCATCCAGGGCGTCGACCAGCCTGCCCTCGACCTTGCCGCCTGATTTGCCGATCCCCCGGCGCAGCGCCGGCACCGCCTCGTCCAGGCGATCCTGATGGTTGTCGACGCAGATCACCGTCGCGCCTTCGCGCGCCATGATCTGGGCGGTGGCGCGGCCGATGCCGTTCGCCGCCGCGGTGATCAACGCCACCTTGTTCACGAAGCGCATGGTTTCCTCGCAATCTCTTCTTGGTTGCAGGGATTGTGCGGCCCCGGCCGGGGGAGTCAATCAAGCCGCCTCCTGTCGTTTCGCTGGCCGCCGTGCCACGATCCCGGGCCACGATCGCCCGCGAAAACAGTGGCGAGGAAACGAGGAGAGCAGGCATGCAACCCGGGAAGAGACTGATCGGCAAGGTGGCACTCGTGACCGGCGGAGCGTCGGGCATCGGCGCGGCAACGGCCAAGCTGTTCGCCCTGCATGGCGCTTCCGTCGTGCTCACCGACAGCAATGCCGCCCTCGGCAAGACGGTCGAGAGGGAGATCGAAGCCTCTGGCGGGACAGCCATGTTCGCGACCCAGGACGTGCGCAACGAGGCGCGCTGGGCCGAGATCGTGGCCGACGCCGAGAAGGCCTACGGCCGCCTCGACATCCTGTGCAACATCGCCGGCATCTCGGGGCGCGATCCCACACTGAACATCCAGACCAGCTCGACCGCCGGACCGCGCCTCGCCGACCAGACGCTGGAGCAGTGGAACTGGGTCATGGAGATCAATGCCACGGGCGTCTTCCTCGGCACCAAGGCCACGGTGCCGGCCATGTTGCGTGCCGGCGGCGGGTCGATCATCAATATCTCGTCGATCTGCGGCATCGTCGGCTCGCATGCGAACGCCGCCTATCACGCCTCCAAGGGTGCCGTGCGAATCTTCTCCAAGGCCGCGGCGATCCAGTACGCGCCGGACAAGATCCGCGTGAACTCGGTGCATCCGGGCTTCGTCGACACGCCGATGACCGTGCCGGGCCATTCCAATCCCGACGTCGCCCGCAAGCGCCTGGAGGCGACGCCGCTCGGCCGCTTCGGCACGCCCGACGACATCGCGGCAGGCTGCCTCTACCTTGCCTCAGACGATGCCGCGTGGGTCACCGGCAGCGAACTCGTGATCGACGGCGGCATGACCGCCAACTAGCAGGCGCCTAGCTGATCGGATCGAGCACGACGACGGGGATCTCGCGGGAACCCGCCTTGACCTGGTAGTCGGTGTAGGGCGGCCAGAAGCCGACGCCCTCCTTCCACAGCCGGGCGCGCTCCTCGCCTGAAGCGATCCGGGCACGTGCCTTCATCTTCGCCGTGCCGACCTGGATCTCGACCTCGGGATTGGCCATCAGATTGCGGTACCAGCCGGGATGCTCCGGCGCGCCGCCCTTGGAGGCGACGACGAAATAGCCCTTCCCTGCGCGGCCGTAGAACAGCGGGAACAGGAACTTCTGGCCCGACTTGCGTCCCTTGGTGATCAGCAGCAGCGACGGAACGGTCAGCTCCGGCATGTTGGGCAGCGTGATCTTGTACATGTGCCCGTCGGTGCCGCCGCTCGAGAGATAGCGGTCGACGTGATCCTTCATCCACTTGGGAAGATTGGGGGCGATATTGGTCTCGGTCATTGCTCTGTCTCCTATGCCGGAAGGCGCGTCGACTGCCACGTTACCATTTGCCAGCAGTCATCGCGCCTTGTGTAAACGTCGGTGAAGCGGACACCGAAGGCGTTCGGCGTGCCGTTCGATACGATCTCGATATGCGCGATGCCTGTCAGTACCACCGTATCGTCGAGGTCCTGCGCCTTCACGTCGGACGGCTCGACGCCGGTATAGACGGTGGTGCCCTTCACCATCGCCTCGATCAGGCTGCGCTTGGTGTCGAGCCGCGCCGACGAATGCGTGTAGATCAGGTCGTCGGCCAGCACGGCCTCCAAGGTCGAGACGTCCTTCGCCGCCATCGCCTTCATGCGCTTTGCGTCGAGATCGATGATCGTCTGTCCGTTGCCTGCCATGGCGGCCTTCTCCTCTCAATTGAAGTTGAGCTTCAGTCCCGGCGTCGGCCACGTCATGGTCGCGAGCTGCCCTTTATCCGACAGGGTGATGTAGGCCGTGCGCATATCGGGTCCGCCGAAGCAGATGTTGGTCGGATAGATGTCCGGCATCTTCACTTCGCGCACGATGGCGCCCGCCGGCGAGAACTCGGTGATCATGCCGGTGTTGAGCGTGGCCACCGCGATATTGCCGTTCTCCAGCACCGCGAGGCTGTCGAAGCGCGCGTTGCTGCCGACGGCACCGACGACGCGGCCGCTGTGATGGGCGTTGCCGGTCGGCTTACGCAGCATGCCCGGGCCTTCGATGTCGAAAGCCCACAGCCGCGCGCTTTCGGTGTCGGCGACATAGAGGATATTGCCGTCGGGCGACAGGCTGCAGCCGTTGGGGCTGAGGAACGGATGGACGAGACACCTGATCATCGAGCCGTCCGGCATGGCGTAGTAGATGCCGCCATGGTCGCGCTGGCGGGCGTAACGCTTGCCGAGGTCGGTGAAGTAGAAGCCGCCCGCCTTGTCGAACACCAGGTCGTTGGGCGCCGACAGCTTGTGGCCGTCGCACTCGATGTAGAGTTCGGTCATCTTGCCGCTGGTGCGGTCCAGGCGCTGGATGAAGCCGTGCTTGTAGTCGGGATGCGGCGCCACGCCCATCGAATTGCCTTCGACGTAGCGACTGCCACCGTTGTTGCAGAGATAGAGCGCACCGTCGGGCCCCACCGCGAGGCCGTTCGGCCCGCCACCGGTCGCCGAGAACAGCGACACCTTGCCGTCCGGGGTGACACGCGAGCAGCGGTTGTTGCGGATCTCCGTCAGGATCACCGAACCGTCGGGCATGGCCACCGGGCCCTCGGGAAAGCCAAGACCGGTCGCCAGAATACGGACCTCACTCATCGCGTTCCCCCGCTCTCTTTGCCGTGCTTACGGAAAGCCTCTTCCACGCTACAGTGGCTGCGCGCCAGCATAGCACCTCAGGGAACCCGCCGATGTCTCCGCCTGTGCAACCAGTTTTGAGTGACGAAAGGCTGCCGGGCTCGGCCGACGTCGTGGTGATCGGGGCCGGCATCGCCGGCTGCGCCGCCGCCTATGCCCTGGCCAAGAAGGGGCTTTCGGTCGCCCTGCTCGACAAGGGCCGGGTCGGCGGCGAACAGAGCAGCCGCAACTGGGGCTGGTGCCGTCAGCAGCACCGCGATCTACGCGAACTGCCACTGGCCATGAAGAGTCTGGAAATGTGGGGCGATCTCGGCCGCGAGCTCGGCGTCGAAACAGGTTTTCGCCGCACCGGCCTGCTCTACGTGACCACCCGACTGGCCGACCTCGCCCAGTGGGAAGAATGGACGCTCCGCGCCCGCGACCACCAGATGCACAGCCGGATGCTGAGCGGCGCCGAGGCCAAGGCGATGACGCCCGGCAGCACCGCCGACTGGATCGGCGGCGTGCACTCGCCGACCGACGGTCGTGCCGAGCCGGCGCTGGCGGGGCCCGCCATCGCCGAGGGCGCGCGGCGGCTGGGGGCCACGAT
>JAUXST010000779.1 GCA_030679805.1 Reyranella sp.
GGACAGTGACCGGGCTGCGTAGAGGCCGAGCGCCTTGAGATCGCGGGCGAGCACCTCCATGGCGGCCACGCCGCCAGCCTCGATCGCCTGGACAAACTCGGCCCGCGTGGCGAAGGGAAAATCCTCGCCGCCCCATAGGCCGAGCCGCTGGGCATAGGCGAGATTGTGCACCGTGGTCGCACCCGTGGCGGAGACATAGACGACGCGGGCATTGGGTAGTGCATGTTGCAGCCGCAGGCCGGCACGGCCCTGCTGCGAGGGCGCCTGGTCGCCGCGCTCGCCTTTGCCGCCGGCGGCATTGGCCATGGCATGGCTTTCGTCGAACACGATCACTCCGTCGAAGTCCGCTCCCAGCAAATCGACGATCTTGCGGACCCGCGAAACCCTTTCTTCGCGCGCGTCGGTCCTTAGCGAGGAGTAGGTGGCAAAAAGGATGCCCTGTTCCAGACGGATCGGGGTGCCCTGGCGGAAGCGGGCGAGCGACGTCACCAGCAGTCGCTCCATGCCGAGGGCCGCCCAGTCGCGCTGGGCATCCTCGAGCAGCTTGTCGGACTTCGAGATCCAGACGGCGCGCCGGCGTCCCTTCAGCCAGTTGTCCAAAAGGATGCCGGCAACCTGGCGGCCCTTCCCGGCGCCAGTACCGTCGCCCAACATCCAGCCACGCCGGAAGCGCACGGCATTCTCGGCGTCATCGGGCGCGGCAGAGACAAGGTCGAAGGTCTCATTCACGACCCATGATCCGGCAATGCAACCGGCATGGGCCTCGCCGGCATAGATGACGCTCTCGAGCTGGGCATCGGACAGCAGGCCGGCGTTGACGACATTGGCCGGCAAGTGCGGTCGGTAGGTGGGCTTGGGTGGCGCGACGGAGGCCATCGCCGTCGACTGCACGAGCCGCGTCGGATGCGGCCGCGCGCCGGCGATCCGGATCGACTGCAGCTCGTAGCCTTCGTACAGCGCTTCGGTGAGGCTGCCGCCCTCGGCCGGCTTCCAGTCGACGGTCTCGTAGGCGAGTTCGGCGCCCTCTTGGTCGAGCGAACTGGTCGCAACGGCGCGCGGCTGTCGTCCGGGCCCGCGGCTGGGTCTGACCGCGACGGGACGGACGGGTGCCGGACGCGCTGCCGCGCCGTCAACAGGCAAGCGTGCTGGAACGCAGGTGGTTACCCACTCAAGCAGCGTGGCAGCGTCGGGCGCCATGCCAGGCGATGCCGGAAGCGATCTCGGATCGTCGGCGGGCACACGATCGATGACCGTCAGCCGAGTCTCGGCCGTCGTGCCGTGGCGGGCATAAACGCGCCCATCGATGGCAGCAGAGAAGATGACACGGCCGCGTTCCTGGAGGCGGACGAAAGCCTCGCGCCATGACGGATGGTCCAGCGAGAAACTGGCGCCGGTGATCGCGACCAGCCGTCCGCCCTCCGCGACGCGGGCAAGTGCGGAGGCGACATGGCGCAGGGCGGCGTCCGCGACGGCGCCGTCGACATGTGCCGCAGCCGAGAACGGCGGGTTCATCAGCACGAC
>JAUXST010000782.1 GCA_030679805.1 Reyranella sp.
GGCAGGCACTTTTGCTGTCCCCGTCGAGTATGCCCATCCTTCGAGACGCGCGCTATGCGCGCTCCTCAGGATGAGGTTTGGTCTGATCCCTCTATTCTATTCGCCCGAAGACTCAGGCTTCTCGAACGGTATGCCGGCCTTGAGGAGGCGGTAGCGGCCGTCCTGGAGTTGCGCGCCCATCACGACCCCGGTGCGGGCACTGCCGCCGTCGAGGCCGAGGCGGTCGCCCTCGAAGAGGTGCGGATCTTCCATGCCGCTGATCGCCGTGTGCTTGTCGGGTGGCGTGTGGCCGTGCACCACCAGCGTGCCGCCGAAGCCGCCCTTCCAGTCGAGGAAGCCGTGGTTGATCCAGGCCCAGCGCGCCTCGGTGAAGACCGTCCAGGGCCGGGTCAGGAATTCGTCGGGATCGGCGTGCGGATCGAGCCCGCCATGGACGAACAGCGTGTTGCCGAGGCTGACATGCGAGCGCATGCCGTAGAGCCGCTGGACGACACGCTTGCCCAGTGCCGTCTCGAGCAGCGCCAGGTCGGCATGGGCCACTGCGTGCCCCGCGCGCGCCGCCATCTGGTCCAGCAGCTTCTGGCCGCCCATGCGCTTGCTGAGCCACATGGCTTCGGCCTTGTGCGCATGCGGTCCGCCGATGACGGCCAGCATCATCATGATCTCGTGGTTGCCCATCACCCGGTCGATGCGATCGACGCCGCGGGCCTCCGACTTCTCAGCCCACAGCTCGAGCACGCCTGCGCTGTCGGGCCCGCGGTTGATCATGTCGCCGAGATAGATCAGGCGTCGCCGGCCGCTTTCGGCCTTGGCGAGTTCGGCGATGGCATCGAGCAGGACGCGGAGTTCCGCCGCGCAGCCATGGACGTCGCCGATGGCGAACACGGTCTCGCTCTTCAGCGCAAAAGGCGCCGGCTTCCAGGTCGAAATCTCAACGGGCAGGGTCATGGCGTCAATGATAGCCCTCTCCGTGGCGGCTGGGTATGCTGCCGGCACCCGTCGCAGAACGGATGAAGCAGGGAGGAAATGATGACTGGCATCAACCGTCGGCGCGTCCTGGCGGCAGGCATTGGCGGCGCTCTGGCCATGCCCGGCCTGGTGCGCGCCCAGACTCAGTCCCAGACTCAGCCCCAGACTCAAGCCACCTGGAAACCCGACAAGCCGATCACGGTCTACAATCCATTGGCGGCGGGCGGCGTGTGCGACGTGCATCTGCGCTTCCTGGGCGAGCGTGTCGGCCGCAAGTGGGGCCAGCAGGTGAATGTCGATGTGAAGGCGGGTGCCGGCGCCACGCTGGCGGCGGCGCAGATGGCGAACATGAAGCCCGACGGCTACGTCATCGCCTGCATGACCATCAACTCCCTGCGCTATCCGCACTACCAGCAGGCCGCCTGGCATCCGTTGCGCGACTTCTCCTACATCATCGGCCTGTCGGAATTCACCTTCGGCGTCGTGGTGCGTTCGGACTCGCCCTACAAGACGATTCAGGACCTGATCGAGGCGGGAAAGCGCGAGCCGGAGAAGCTCAACTATGGTACCAGCGGCATCGGCGGCACCGGCCATCTGCTGATGATCGAGACCGAGCAGGCGACCGGCGCGCGCTTCACCCACATTCCCTACAAGGGCGGCGCCGAATGGATGCCGGCGCTGCTGGGCGGTCACATCCAGTTCGTGCCCGACGGCGCGGCCTGGGCGCCGTTCGTCGAGAACGGCCAGGTGCGCGTGCTGGCGATGGCGACGGAAAAGCGCTTCGGCAAATATCCCGACAAGCCGACCCTGGTCGAAAGTGGCATCAACGCAGTGGCCGTCAGCCCCTACGGGCTGGTCGGACCGAAGGACCTGCCGCCCCAGGTCGTCCAGGCACTGCACGATGCCTTCAAGGAGGCGATGGCCGATCCCGGCCACCAGCCGCTGCTCGACAGGTTCATCCAGGAGCCGTGGTATCGCGATCCCGCCCAGTACCGCGCCTTTGCCGAGAAGTACTATGTCGACGTGAAGCCCACGCTGATCAAGGCGGGCCTCGCCAAGTCCTGAGCGCCTGGCCGCTCCGGGGCTCCCCCCGGTCTTGACAGGATGAACGGAAGACTATAGGAATTCACCTATGAACTTCCGCTTCCTTTCGCCTGCGCACGATTCAGCTCCCCTCGGGGGGCAGCGGAAGGACGTTCGAATCTGAATCGCGAAATGTCCGGCATTAGGTAGCAAACGGGCCTAGCCCCGATTTACGCGCCTAGTGCCTCTGGAGTTCAGGAATGGACACACAGAGGACGGAACGGGGAGGAGAATCCTCCCCAGAGACATCCGAAAAGCCCCCTCCCCAACTCAGGGTAGCGGGGGCAGACTGGCGGCCATGGGAAGGACTGGATGGGCGCACCAACTGGCCAGCGCGGGCGTTACGGTCCTTTGGGTCCTGTGCATTGGTGCCGTCGTTACGGGATCAACCGACGACGCAATCACAGACTTCTATTGGGGCGCGTTGGGACGCCCTCCGCCCGCACCTTTCGTGGGGTGGCCCATGAAGGCGTTCTTGATTCTTGCCGCGACGCTGGGCGCATTCATGTTCTATCGCCCGGCAATACTGAACTGGTGGCGGGGATGGAGGGCCGCCCGAACGCCAACCGGGAAGCTCGCGCCCAACTACGTCTTTGGCCTCGCCGGCGGAGATCGCTTTGTTGAGGGCGACCTTGGAAAGGTATTGAGCGCCCATGAAGAGCGGATCATCAAGGAATTGGAGGTCCGCGCGCACAAACTAAAGGCAGAGATGGCCCCGCACGAT
>JAUXST010000785.1 GCA_030679805.1 Reyranella sp.
GTCGTCGCTCACCAGGGCGATGCGCCACGGCCCCTTGCGCCAGCGGCAAAGGCCGGTGGCGCAGCCGAGGCCCGCCGCCTGCTGGTCGGCGCTCACGGTCCAACGCTTGGCGCCCTCCTGGCCCTGGCGCCGGGCCCAGGCGTCGCTCACGAAGCGGTCGGTGCGGGCGGAGGCCACATGGACCATGCCGCGCTCGTCGCGCAGGCCCAGCACGCGGCCGTCCTCGCTCATCAGCAGGTCGGGTGCGGGCGGCGGGCCGAGCAGCAGGCCGATCACGACCACCGGGAGGCCGGCCAGTCGCCAGCGGCGGCGCCACAGGCAGAGCCACAGGCCACCCAGCGTCAGCAGCCATAGGCTGGCGCCGGGCAGCGACGGCACCAGGGTCGCCGCCTCGGGCCAGGAGGCGACGTAACGGGCGATGGCGTTCAGCCCGTCGACGCCCCAGCCCATCGGCACCAGGGCCACGGCTTCGAGGCCAAACGGCATCAGCAGCATGGCGAGCAGGCCCCAGGGCATGATCCAGAAGCCGGTGAGCGGCACGCCCACCAGGTTGGCGGCGACGCCGAGGATGCTCACCCGGTTGAAGTGGTAGGCGGCGAAGGCGCCGGTCGCGACCGAGGCGATCAAGGTCGTGGCGAGGCTGGCGCCCAGGGCCGCCGCCAGCCGCCAGGCCCAGCGGTGGCGCAGGCCTTCGGCGCGCTCGTGCAGGCGGCGGCGCCAGCCTGAGGCTGCTTCCCAGCCGGCGATGAGGGCGACGACGGCGGCGAAGGACATCTGGAACGAGGCGCCGGTCAGAGACTCCGGCGCCGCCGCCAGCACGATGACCGCCGACCAGGCGACCAGGCGCAGCGACAGGGCCGTGCGGTCGAGCAGGATGGCGAGCAGCGCGAAGCCCGCCATAGCGCAGGCACGCTGGGCCGGCACCGGCGCGCCAGCGAGGGCCGTGTAGAAGAGCGCCGCCATCAGGGCGAGCACGGCCGCCACCTTCTTGGCGTCGATCCTGAGGGCGAGCGGCGGGACGAGCGCGATGCCGTAGCGCACGAGGCCCATCACCAGCCCGACCACGAAGACGATATGCAGGCCGGAGATCGAGAGAATGTGCGCCAGGCCGGAATCGCGCATGGCCTGGGCGATGTCCTTGTTAACCGCCGTCTGCTCGCCCACCAGCAGGGAGGCCACCACGCCACCCGCCGGTCCGGGCAGCACCTTCAGGATACGCTCGGTAATATCGGCGCGCAGCGCGTCTAGCGTGCGCACGAA
>JAUXST010000260.1 GCA_030679805.1 Reyranella sp.
CTCGGCCTGTTCCGGCTCGGTGATGATGCCGACCGCCCACGTCTTGATGCCGGCTTCACGGCGGATGCGGGCGGCGAACGGCACCTGATAGCCGGGGCCGATCGCGATTTTCTGCGCCGGCGAATTGCCGCCCGAGCTCGCATCGACGAAGTCGCAGCCCAGTGCCTTCAACTGCCGCGCGGTCTCGATCGTGTCTTCTATGGTGAGCCCGCCCTCGACCCAGTCGGTCGCCGACAGGCGAATGCCCATCGCCTTGTCCCGCGGCCATACCTTGCGGCAGGCCTCGAACACTTCGAGGGGAAAGCGCCGGCGCTTTTCCATCGAGCCGCCGTATTCGTCGGTGCGCTGGTTGCTGAGCGGGGAGAGGAACTGGTGCAGGCAGTAGCCGTGTGCGCCGTGCAGTTCGACCACGTCGAAGCCCAGCCGCGCGCTGCGCTCCGTCGCGTCGACGAAAGCTTGCTTCACCCGCTTGAGGCCGACGGTGTCGAGGGCGACGGGCGCGTGCCACTTGGCGGCGGCGTCGTAGGGAATGGCCGACGCCGAAAAGGTCGTCCACGGCAGGTCGGGCGCATCGGCTTGCGTGAGTGGCCCGCCGCCCTTCCACGGCCGCTGTGCCGAGGCCTTGCGGCCGGCGTGCGCAAGCTGGATGCCGAGCTTCACGTGGGGCATCCAACCCCGCACCCACTCGACGATCGGCCTGAGTGCCGCCTCGTTGTCGTCGCTGTAGAGGCCGAGACAACCCTGGGTGATGCGGCCCTCGCGCTCGACGTGCGTCGCTTCGAGGCAGAGCAGGCCGGCACCCGACATGGCGAGCATGCCGTAATGCACCTGGTGCCAGGGCTGGGCACTGCCATCGACCGCGGCGTACTGGCACATCGGCGAAACGACGATGCGGTTGGGAAGCGTAACGCCGCCGATCTCGACGGGCGTGAAGAGTTGGGCGGTCATCGTGGTCCTTGTCGTGGTCCTGGCGGGTTAGCCGGAAATGGAAGCGCCGGCCTCGTGGCCCAGCCATTCCTCGATCAGGCGGCGGGCGATGGAATCGCGGCGCGGCATGAAGAACGAGCCGTCCTTGGGCATGTTCTCCGGCCGCAGTTCCTCGCGCGAAAGCCAGCGCGCGCTCTCGAGTTCGGACTCGTTGACGCTGAATTCCATCGATTCGGCCTCGGCATGGAAGCCGATCATCACCGAGGCGGGGAACGGCCAGGGCTGCGAGGAGCGGTAGATGACGTTGTTCACGCGCACCTTCACTTCCTCGTAGACCTCGCGCGCGACGGCGTCCTCGAAGCTCTCGCCGGGCTCGACAAAGCCCGCCAGGGTCGAATGCATGCCGCGCGGGAAATGCTTGCCGCGGCCCAGCAGGCACTTGTCGCCGTGATGGACCAGCATGATCACCGCCGGATCGGTGCGCGGGAAATGCTCGGTCTTGCAGCTCTCGTTGGTGCACATGCGGACATGGCCGCCGCGCGTGATCTTGGTCGTGGCGCCGCAGACACCGCAGTAGCGGTGGCGGCGGTGCCAGTAGGTCATGCCGCGGGCATAGGCCAACACCGAGCCCTCGCGCGCGAACAGCAGCGGGCCGACCTGGCGCAGGTCGACGAACTCGCCCAATTCGCCGAGCGGCGTCTCCTTGCCGGTGACATCGATGGCGAAATAAGGCGTGCCTTCGACGTAGCCCAGGAAAATCTGGGTGTCGGCGGCACTCGCCACCGCGCGGGCCATCATGCCCTGCAGGAAGACGGCCTCGGGATTGCCCCCGGTCTTCACCAGGTTCTTTTCGGAGTCGATGGGAACGAACCGCGCCGCGCCCGACGAGGCGAGTTCGATCATCCGTTCTTCGTCTTCTCGCTCGTGGCTGGCGCGGTCAATGTCCGCGGAGGAGTAGGGATTTCTGGGTCTTTGCATGTGACGGCGACGGTGCCACAGCGCGTCGGACGCTGCAAACCCCGCCCCGCGGGCCGCCGATCAGACCAACGCGCGCTCGAGTACCTGAGCGACGTGTATCGCCTGTCGGTCCGTGCCGTCGGCGATCTGGTGGCGGCACGAGGTGCCGTCGGCAACGACCAGCGCATTGGCATCGGCCTTGCGCACGGCCGGCAGCAGCGAGAGTTCGGCCATGGCGATCGAGGTCTCGTAGTGCTCGGCCTCGTAGCCGAAGCTGCCGGCCATGCCGCAGCAGCTCGACTCGATCGGGCTGACGGCAAGGTCGGGCACCAGCGCCAGCGCCTCCTGGACGGCGCTCATCGTGCCGAACGCCTTCTGGTGGCAGTGCCCATGAAGCAACGCACTCTTCTCGGGCAGTGGCTTGAGGTCGAGCTTGAGGCGGCCCGCCTTCTTTTCGCGCACGAGGAACTCCTCGAACAGGAAGGCATTCTTCGCGACCGCCTCGGCCTCCTCGCCAAGGCCCATCGCCAGGAACTCGTCGCGCAGAGTGAACAGGCAGGACGGCTCGAGACCGACCACCGGCACGCCCTTGGCCACGAACGGCATGAGGGCCGCGATCACGCGCATCGCCTCGCCCTTCGCGCGCTCGACCTGGCCTGTCGCCAGATACGTGCGCCCGCAGCACAGCGCCGGCGCGCCCAGCGTCGGCCAGGCAACGGCGACGCGGTGGCCCGCCGCCTCGAGCACGCGCCGCGCGGCGTGCAGGATCTCGGGCTCGAAATTGTTCGAGAAGGTGTCGGCGAAGATCACCACCGTGGCATCGGGCGCATCGACGTCGGTGGTGGTGAGGAACGTGTCGCGCCGCCACCTGGGCAGCGTGCGCTGCTTGGCGAAGCCGAGATAGGTCTGGAAGAACCACGCGAGATTGAAGAGCCACGGCAGGCGCCGCGCCCACGGCGCGGTGGCCGGCAGGGACCCGATCAGCCGGTCGCGCCAGCGGAGACCCTTCGCCATGCGGCGTGCCGACTTAGCCTCAATCTTCATGCGCGCCATGTCGACACCGGTCGGGCAGTCGCGCTTGCAGCCCTTGCAGCTGACGCAGAGATCCATTGCCGCCGCCACGGTATCGGAGCTGAGCGCGGCAGCGCCGAGCTGTCCCGACAGGGCGAGACGCAAGGTGTTGGCACGCCCGCGCGTGAGATGCTTCTCATCGCGCGTGACGCGGAAGGACGGGCACATGGTGCCGGCGTCGAACTTCCGGCAATGGCCGTTGTTGTTGCACATCTCGGCGGCCTTCGCGAAGCCGCCGGTGGGATCGCCGCCGCTGCCCGGTGCGGTGGTGATCTCGGTCATCGGGTCGATCTGGACGTTCCACGCCGACCAGTCGAGCGCCGGCTTGTAGTTGATGCCGGCGTGGCCCGGCTTGAAACGGAACAGCGCGCGGTCGTCCATGCGCGAGGGTCGCACGATCTTGCCCGGATTGAGGATGCCCTCCGGATCGAACAGGTCCTTTACGGTCTCGAAAGCCTTGGTGAGGCGCGGCCCGAACTGCCAACCCACCCATTCGGAACGCACCAGCCCATCTCCGTGCTCTCCAGAAAAGGCGCCCTTGTATTCGCGCACCAGCGCCGAGGCTTCCTCGGCGATCGCCCGCATCTTGACCGCTCCCTCGCGGCGCATGTCGAGGATCGGTCGCACATGCAGAGTGCCGACCGAGGCGTGGGCGTACCAGGTGCCGCGGGTGCCGTGCTTGGTGAAGACGTCCGTCAGCCGCTGCGTGTAGTCGGCGAGATGTTCCAGCGGCACGGCGCAGTCCTCGATGAAGGACACGGGTTTTCCGTCGCCCTTCATCGACATCATGATGTTGAGGCCGGCCTTGCGGACCTCCCAGAGGGCGGACTGCGGCCCGGGCTCCGGCATCTCGACGACGCTACCCGGCAGGCCGAGATCGGCCATCAGCTCGACCAGGCGGACGAGATCGCGCAGCTGCGCCTCGCGCTCCTCGCCCGCGAACTCGACCAGCAGGATCGCTTCGGGAGCGCCGATCAGCGCCCGCTCGATCACCGGCCGGAACGCCGGATTGGCACGCGCCAGCTCGATCATGGTGCGGTCGACCAGTTCGACAGCGGTGGGCTTCAGCTTCACGATGTGCTGCGCGCTGTCCATCGCCTTATGGAAGCTCGTGAAGTTCACCACGCCCAGCGTCTTGTGCTTGGGCAGCGGTGCCAGCTTCAGCGTCAAGCGCTGGGTCACAGCGAGCGTCCCCTCGCTGCCGACCAGCAAGTGCGCCAGGTTCACCGAGTTGTCGGTGGTGTAGGGCCGCTCCGACTGCGGGAAGAAGATGTCGAGGTTGTAGCCGCCGACGCGGCGCAGCACCTTGGGATACAGGCGCTCGATCTCTGCCTTCTCGGCAAAAGCCAGTGCTGCCACCTGGTCGGCGATGGCACGGACCGCCGCCGGCATATCCTCGGGGCGTGCCGATCCGAAGCGCGCCTTCTGCCCATTCGCCAGGATGGCGTCGATCGAAGCCACGTTGTGGACCATGTTGCCGTAGCGGATCGAGCGCGAGCCGCACGAATTGTTGCCGGCCATTCCGCCCAGGGTGCATTGCGCCGAGGTCGAGACGTCGACGGGATACCAAAAGCCGTGCGGCTTCAGCCAGGCATTGAGCTGATCGAGGACGACACCCGGCTGCACCGTGACCTCGGCGCGGTTCTTGTCGAAGCCCACGACCTCGCGCAGGTATTTGGAGACATCGACGACCAACGCCTCGCCCACGGTCTGGCCGCACTGCGACGTGCCGGCACCGCGCGGCAGGATGGCGGCCTTGGCGTCGCGCGCCACGTCGACGACGAGCGCAAGATCGGTCTCGTCGCGCGGCACGACCACGCCCACCGGCTCGACCTGGTAGATCGAGGCATCGGTCGAGTAGCGTCCGCGCGAGGCCTTGTCGAAAAGGACTTCGCCCTTGATCGTGCGGCGCAGCGTTTGTTCAAGCTGGGTCAGTCGAGTTTCACCCCGGCGGCGGCCGAGACCTTCTGCCATTTCTCGATTTCGGCGCGGATGCGCTTGGCGAAGTCGGCCGGCTGCTCGCCGCCCGCCTGCGCCGTCTGCTCTTTCCAGATGGCCTGCAGCTTGGGATTGGCCAAGGCCCTCACGATCTCGGCGTACATGCGATCGACGATCGGCTTGGGCGTACCCTTGATCGCCCACAGGCCGTACCAGGTCGACACGATCCAGTTGGGGACACCGACCTCGGCGCCCGTCGGGATGTCGGGGAACCCCGTATTGCGCTGCGGCGTCGCCACGGCGAGGCCGAGCAGCTTGCCGGCCTTGATCTGCTGGGCCGAGGTGCCCATGCCGTCGAACATCATGTCGACATTGCCGGCGAGCAGGTCCTGCATCGCCGGACCTGCGCCGCGGTAAGGCACATGGGTGATCTCGGTCTTGGTCTCGAGTTTGAACAACTCACCCGCGAGATGATGCGCCGTGCCGGCGCCCGGCGAGGCGTAGTTCACCTTGCCGGGGTTGGCTTTCACGTAGGCGATGAACTCAGCCGCGGTCTTCACCGGCACCTTGTTCGGGTTGATCGAGATCACCTGCGGCACCAGCGCGATCATGGTGATCGGCTCGAAGTTCTTCTCGAGGTCGTAGTCGAGGTTCTTGTAGATCGAGGGCGCGATGGTGTGGTGGATGGCGCCGACGAAGAACACCGAGCCGTCGGGCTTCGTCTTGGCCGCCTGCGAGGCGCCGACGGTGCCGCCTGCCCCGCCCTTGTTGTCGATGATGATCTGGCAGCCAAGCTGCTCGCCGACCTGCGCCGCCAGCGGACGCGCGAAGACGTCGGTGCCACCGCCGGCCGGGAACGGGTTGATCCAGGTGATGGTCTGCGGCGGCCAGCCCTGCTGGGCGCGCGCACCCGATGCGATGGCGACGGGGGCGGCAAGCGACGCCGCGAGGCCGAGCTTGAGCGCACGGCGGCGCGAGGTGGCGGATGTAAGCTTCATGGTTAATTGCCTCCCGGCATCTTTTCGTTCTTCATCGTTTCCAGAACCGCCTGCTGCTTGGCGCGCAGGTGCCCGATCAGGATGTCACGTAGCGCAGCCCCGTCGCGCGCGGCAAGGGCCGCGATCATGCAGCGATGCTCGGCGACGGCCTGGTCCCATTTTGCCGGATTGAGATTGGAGCGGAACCGCAGCGCGTGCAGCCGCGTGTTCAGGGTGCGGTACGTATGAGTGAGGATCGGATTACCGGCGATGGCGTTCAGCCGGTCGTGAATGACGCGATTGATCCTGTAGTAGGCCGGCAGATCGCGGTGCGCGTGGGCCGCCTCCATTTCTGCCTGCAGCGCGCGAAGACCCTCGATGTCGACGTCGGTCACGCGCGTCGCCGCGAGTTCGCCCGCCAGGCCTTCGAGCGAGCCCATCACGTCGAAGGCATGGCGCGCGTCCTCGGCCGACAAGGCCACGACCTGGGCGCCCCGGTTCGGCAACTGCGTCAGCAGGCCGTCGCCCGCCAGCATGCGGAAGGCCTCGCGCAACGGCGTGCGCGACACGCCGAGCTGCTCGCTGAGTTCGCGCTCGTTCAACCGGGTCCCGGGCGCCAGCGTGCCTTCAATAATCAGGGTTCGCAGCCGCTCCGCCGCCGCTTCCGGCAGCGCCTGACGAGCAATCGGGAGTTGGGAGCCGTCCATACTGAAGGTGACCTCTGGACTCACTCTGGCATGTTGTATACAAAATGCAAGAGAGCAACCGAAAGGGCCGTCACATGCGCCTGAACTCACATCCCAGCGGCCGTCATTTCCTGCAGATTCCCGGCCCGACCAATGTCCCGGACCGCATCCTGCGCGCCATGGACCATCCGACGATCGACCACCGCGGCCCGGAGTTCAATGCACTGGCGAAGAAAGTCTTGCGATCAATCCGACAGATTTTCCAGACAAAACAACCGGTTATCATATATCCTGCATCTGGTACTGGAGCCTGGGAAGCAGCCTTGGTGAACACTCTCTCACCTGGCGACGCCGTCCTGATGTGGGAGACCGGCCACTTCGCATCGCTGTGGAAGAAGATGGCCGACAAGCTTGGAATCAAATCAGAATTCATGGGCGGTGACTGGCGGAAGCCAGCCGATCCCGCGGCCATCGAGAAGCGGCTGAAGGAAGACACAAGCCACGCCATCAAGGCGGTGTGCATCGTCCACAACGAGACCTCGACCGGCGTGGTGACCGACGTGAGCGCCGTACGCCGGGCCATCGATGCCGCCAAGCATCCGGCCCTGCTGCTGGTCGACACCATCTCCTCGCTGGGCTCGATCGACTATCGCCACGACGCCTGGGGCGTCGACGTCACGGTGGCAGGTTCGCAGAAGGGCCTGATGCTGCCGCCCGGCCTCTCCTTCAACGCGATGAGCGAAAAGGCGCTGGCCGCCTCCAAGGCCGCCAGCACGCCGCGCGCCTACTGGAACTGGGAGGAGATGCTGGCGGCCAACGCCAACGGCTGGTTCCCGTCCACGCCTGCCACCAACCTGCTCTATGGCCTCAACGAGGCCTGCGACATGCTGCTGGAGGAAGGGCTCGACTCGGTCTTCGCCCGCCATGCGCGCCACGCCGAGGCGACGCGCACCGCGGTCACCGCCTGGGGCCTCGAAATCCTGTGCAGCGACTCCAAGGCCCATAGCGACTCGCTGACGGCGATCATGATGCCCGAAGGCCACGACGCCGACGCCTTCCGCAAGGTGGCGCTGGAGAACTTCAATCTTTCGCTCGGCCAGGGCCTCAGCAAGGTGGCGGGCAAGGTGTTCCGCATCGGCCACCTCGGCGACTTCAACGATCTGATGCTGATGGGCACGCTTTGCGGCGTCGAGATGGCGCTCGGCCTCGCCAAGGTGCCGCACAAGGCGGGCGGCGCGCAGGCGGCCCTTACCTATCTCCGCGACACGGCGCCCGGCGCGAGGCGGCCATAATCATGCGCCTCTACGTTACGCCTGCCTCGCCCTGGGTGAGGAGAGTCGTCGTCTCGATCCTGGAATTGGGAATTCGGGATCGCTTCCAGTTCGTGCAGACCAAGTGGCCGCACGCCTGGGCCACTCAGACGGTTGCACCCAATCCCGAATTTTGGGGCGCAACCCCTGTTGTCAGAATTCCCGCGCTTGCCACAGTCGATTTCACGCTGACGGACTCCCATTCGATCTGCGACTACCTGAACGGCGAGTTCGGCAATTTTCGCCTGCTGCCACGCGATGGTGTTGCGAGGTGGCGGGCGCTCGCGAACATCTCCGTCGCCAACGGCATCATCGAAGCTCAAATCTCCCGGCGTGCCGAGCTGCTGCGTTCCGAACACGAACGGTCGAACGACTTCATCGGGAAAATGCAGGATCGACAGCTCAGGTGTTTCGAGGCGCTGGAGAAGCAGGTGCCGGCGTTCGGGGCCATATTCGATCTGGCCCAGATAACGACCGCGGTCGCCTGCGGGTATGAGGACTGGCGATACGGCACCGACTGGCGCGCCGCCGCTCCCAAACTGGCCGCCTGGTTTGACGCGGTGTCGAAGCGGCCGGCGATGCAGGCCACCCGACCTGCCGAAACGCCGCAGGCGTAGCCGAAGGACCTTGCGGCTAGCCGGGTATCGAGAGCGGCCCCGGATCGCCGCCGACCGGTCTACGCAGGCAGGCGACATGATGGCCTTCCGCCACCTCGATCAGCGGCGGCGCCGTCACCTTGCATTCGGCCGTCGCGTAGGGGCAGCGCGTGTGGAAATGGCAGCCCGGCGGCGGATTGGCCGGGCTCGGCACGTCGCCCTCTACGATGCGCTTCCTCTGGCGGCGGCGTTTGGGATCGGGCGCCGTCGCGGCCGACAGAAGCGCCTCGGTGTAGGGGTGCAGCGGCTGGGAGAACAGGCGGCGCTTGGTCGTGATCTCGACGATGCGGCCGAGATACATCACCGCGATGCGATGGCTGATATGGCGCATCACCGCGAGGTCGTGGCTGATGAAGAGATAGGCGAGCCGGAATTCCTCCTGCAGGTCGATCAGCAGGTTCAGCACCTGCGCCTGCACCGAGACGTCGAGCGCCGACACGGGCTCGTCGGCCACGATGACGTCGGGATTGACCGACAACGCCTTGGCGATGCCGAGCCGCTGGCGCTGGCCGCCGGAAAACTCGTGGGCGTATTTGCGCATCGCATCGGGTCTCAGCCCCACGCGCTCGAACAGTTTGGCGACGCGTTCATCGGTGTCGCGGCCGCGCGAGAGACCGAAATTCTCCAGCGGTTCGCCCACGATAGTGCCGGCCGGCAGGCGCGGGTTCATCGACGAGTAAGGATCCTGGAAGATCGTCTGGATGCGCCGGCGATGCGCCCACATGGCGCCGGGCTTGAGCGCCGAGATGTTCTCGCCCGCCAGCACGATGCGGCCCGACGTGGGCTCGATCAGCTTCAGCACCGTCTTGCCAATGGTCGACTTGCCGCAGCCCGACTCGCCTACCAGGCCCAGCGTCTCGCCGCGGGCGATCGAGAAGGAAACGCCGTCGACCGCCCTCACCTCGCCGGTCCGGCGCTGCAGCAGGCCGCCGTGGATCGGGAAATGCTTGACGAGTCCTTCGACCTCGAGGACGGGACGCTCGGCAGCACTTGGCTCACTCATAGGGCGCTCGCCCGTACGCGGTCGACTTCCCAGCACGCCACCGTATGGCCGGCGCCGACATCGACCAGTGGTGGCGGCTCGACGCGACAGCGTTCGGTGGCGAAGCCGCAGCGCGGCGCAAAGGCGCAACCGGGGATGGGCTGCGTGAGGCGCGGCACGAGTCCGGGGATCTCCTGCAGCCGCGGTCGCGTGCCCGCGGCATCGGCCTCGACGTCGAGCCGCGGGATCGCCCGCATCAGGCCGCGCGTATAGGGATGGAGCGGCTCGGCGAACAACGCCTCGACCGGCGCCTCCTCGACCTTGCGGCCGGCGTACATCACCACCACGCGCTCGGTAGTCTCGGCCACGACGCCGAGATCGTGGGTGATCAGTACGATGGCGGTGCCGGTCTTCTCCTTGAGCTCGAGCATGAGCTGGAGGATCTGCGCCTGGATGGTGACGTCGAGCGCGGTGGTGGGCTCGTCGGCGATCAGCACCTGCGGATCGCAGGAAAGTGCCATGGCGATCATGACGCGCTGGCGCATGCCACCCGAAAGCTGGTGCGGATATTCGTCGAGCCGGCGCCTTGCATCGGCGATGCGCACCAGGTCGAGCATCTCGCATGCCCGCTCACGCGCCGCCCGCCACGGCACGCCCATGTGGCGCACGACGTTCTCGGCAATCTGGGTGCCGACCGTCAGCACCGGATTGAGGCTGGTCATCGGCTCCTGGAAGATCATCGAGATTCGATGGCCGCGCAGGCGCTTCATCGCCGCCTCACCCAGGCTCGTAAGCTCCTCGCCTTCGAACTTGATCGAGCCTGCGGCGATGCGGCCGGTCTCGGGCGGGATCAGGCGCAGGATGGAAAGCGCCGTCACCGACTTGCCACAGCCCGACTCGCCCACGATGCCGAGCGTCTCGCCGCGCGCCAGGTCGAACGACACGCCGTCGACCGCGCGCACCACGCCGTCCAGGGTGTTGAACTGGGTCTCGAGGTTACGCACCTCGAGGATGTTGCTCCCGGCGGCGCTCATAGCCGTCTCGCCAGGCGCGGATCGAGCCGGTCGCGTAAGCCGTCACCCAGCAGGTTCACCGCCAGCACGGTGATGGCGAGGAACACGCCGGGGATCAGGATCGTCCACGGCGCGATCTGGAAGAAGGTGCGGCCCTGGGCAATGATGTTGCCCCAGCTCGGCACCTCGGGTGGCACACCGGCGCCGAGGAAGCTCAAACTGGCCTCGATCAGCATTCCCGAAGCACAAACATAGGTCGACTGCACGATCAGCGGCGCGAGCGTGTTGGGCAGCACGTGACGCAGCAGCAGCTTGGTGTTCTTGGTCCCACCGGCGATGGCGCTTTCGATGTAAGGCTGGTTGCGGATCGACAGCACGACAGCGCGCACGACACGGACGATGCGTGGCACCTCGGGGATGACGATGGCCACGATCACGATGCCGAGGCCGGGACGCGTCAGCGTGATCAGCGCGATGGCGAGGAGGATCGAGGGGATCGCCATCAGCCCGTCCATAATACGCATGACGATGCTGTCGACCTTGCGGAAATAGCCACACAGCAGGCCGAGTCCGAGGCCCACGGCGCTGGAGAAGAGCGCGACCGAGAGGCCCACGATCAGCGACACGCGCGCGCCGTAGACGGTGCGCGAAAAGACGTCGCGGCCGAACTGGTCGGTGCCGAACCACCAACGCTCCGAGGGTGGCCTCAGGCGGTTGACCGGCGCGATCTTGAACGGGTCGCTATAGGCTATGTAGGGCGCGAAGATGCCCACGATGATGAGGGCCGCCAGCAGCACGGCACCGAAGGTGATCGTCGGATTGCGCCGTATGGCGGTCGCCAGCGAGAAGCGGCGCGGCGGCAGGACGAAGTCGTCGGCGAGTATGGCCATGGGCGCGGTCATGTCAGTAGCGGATGCGCGGATCGAGGAAGGCGTAGGAGATGTCGATGATCAGGTTCACCAACACCTTGGCGCCAGCGAACACCAGGATGAGGCCCTGCACCACCGGATAGTCGCGCTTGAGCACCGCATCGACGGTGAGACGACCGAGACCGGGGATGTTGAATACGGTTTCGGCGATCACCACGCCCGAGATCAGGAGCGCAATGCCAATGCCGATCACGGTGACGATCGGCACGGCGGCGTTCTTCAGCGCATGCAGCAGCAGGACGCGGTCGGTGGCGAGGCCCTTGGCATTGGCGGTGCGGATATAGTCCTGGGCCAGCACCTCCAGCATCGAGGCGCGTGTGATGCGGGCGATCAGCGCCATGTAGGTCACGCCCAACGCGACCGAAGGCAGGATCAGGCTCTCGGCGAACGGCAAAAACCCTTCGGCGATTGGCTTATAGCCCTGCACCGGCAGGAGCTGCCACTGCACGGCAAAGAAATAGATCAGGATATAGGCCAGCACGAACCCCGGCATGGCGAAGCCCAGAACGGCAAAGCCCATGACCAGGCGATCGACAAGCTTTCGCGCCTTCCAGGCCGCCACGACTCCGATGGGAACGGCGAGCGCCACAGCCACGAACAGGGTCGAAAGGGTGAGTGCCACCGTGGGTTCGAGCCGCTGCGATATCAGACGCGTGACGGCAAGATTGGAGAAGATCGACACACCCAGGTCGCCCTGCATCAGGCTCCAGACCCAGACGAAGAACTGCTCGACCATTGGCCGATCGAGGCCGAGCTTGGCGCGGACAGCGGCGATCGATTCGGCGGTCGCGTCGTCACCGGCAATGATCGCTGCCGGATCGCCGGGCGCGAAACGCAGGAGGAAGAACACGAACAGCGCAACCACGGCCATCACCGGCAGGGTCGCGAACAGTCGCCGCACGATATAGGCGGTCATATGATTTCCGTCGCCTCGACCGACGCGAAGCGGAGTGGAGAGGCCTCGCCTGAACCAGGCAAGGTCTCCCCGTGTGCGGCGTAGCCTGCCTCGAAGGATTCCGAGCGGCCGCTTGATTGAGACGACGGCATTATTTCTTCGTAATGCCCCACAGAACTGCAAGCCCAGTGTTGGGCACGACGCCGTCGATCTTGTCGGCCCGGAACGCGAGCGGCGTGTTCCACTGGCCGAACGGGATATAGACCACCTGCTCCATCGCCCGTGTCTGCAGGTCCTTGGCGATCTTCTTGCGCTCCTCATCCGTCTGGGCGAAGGCAAAGGCGTTGCGCAGCTTCTCGATTTCGGGATCGCACGGCCAGCCGAACAGGCCCTTGTCGCAGGCCGCACCGATCCAGGTGTGTAGCACCGGATTGGACGCGCCGACGCCGCCCGTCGTGGTGATGAAGATGTTCCAGCCGCCGTTCGCCGGCGGGTCCTTCTTGGCGCGGCGCGAGACGACCGAGCCCCAGTCCATCGACTGGGCATCGACGTTGATGCCGGCCTCGCGCATGGCCTGCACCAGGACCTGCGTCGCCGGGGTGATGGTGTTGTGGTCTGTGGTGAACAGCACGGTGATCGGCTCGCCCTTGTAGCCGGCCTCCTTCAGGAGCTGCATCGCCTTCTTGGGATTGTAGTCCTTCAGGAAGGCCGATCCGCCGTCGTTCTCATAGGGACCGCCGCAGGTCAGCAGGCCGTGGCAGACGCGGTAGTATTCGGGATTGCCGACGATGGCGCGCAGGAAATCCTCCTGGTTGATCAGGTGGTACATCGCCTGCCGCGCCTTGATGTTGTTGAACGGCGGATGGAGATGGTTCAGCCGGATCATGCCCTGCGTGCTGTCGATCTTGCCGGTCATCATCAGCTTCACGCCCTTGGCTTTCGCCAGGATCGGCAGGAAGTCGTTGTTGGGCGCCTCGTAGAAGTCGATCTCGCCGTTGACCAGGGCCGACATCGCCGTCTGCGGATCGGAGATCCACACCAGTTCGATGCGGTCGACGCCCGGGATTTTGCTGCCGGCAAAGGACGATGGCGGCTCATTGCCGGGACGCGGCACGTAGTCCTTGTTCTTGAGATAGACGGCCTTGCTGCCCGGCACCCACTGATCCTTGGCGAACTTGTAGGGGCCTGAGCCGATCGCCTCCTTGACCTGCTGCTGCGGATCGGTGAGTGCCTCCTGCTCGCGCATGATGATGGCGACCGAGCTGCCGCTCTTGCCGAGCGACTCCAGCACCATGCCGTAGGGCTCCTTCAAGATCATCTTGAAGGTCTTGTCGTCGACCGCCTCCTGCTTGACCACGTACGAGAACAGCCGGATGCCGACGCCGTCCTTGGAGCCCCAGCGCTTGAGCGAGGCGATGACGTCCTTGGTGGTGACCGGGGAGCCGTCGTGGAATTTCAGCCCGTCGCGCAGGGTGAAGGTATAGGTGAGCCGGTCGGGGCTGATCTCGTACTTGCCGACCATCTGCGGCTGTGGCTTGAGGTTGGCGTCGTTACCGAACAGCGTGTCGTAGATCAGCATGCCATGGATGCTGGCGATCGTCTGGGTCGTCCAGATCGGATCGATGACGCGCACGTCGGCGTGCATCACGGCGCGCAGGACCTTTTCCTGCCCCTGTGCATGGACCGCGAACGGAATGACCAGCGCCAATGCGCCGGCAAGAATACGCTTCAACATGCGAGTCTCCCTAAGCTCCCCGTAGAGAGTATGCAAAGCGCCGTACGTAATTGTCCAGCACGACCCCCAGTGCGACGCTAGGCAATAAGGCCGCCCGGCTTGGCATCGGCATCGAGCGGCCAGATCGGCCGTTGCACCTTCGTATAGGGCACCTTGCGGTGGTCGCGCCGCAGTGGCCCACTCGATTCGACATAGATCACTTTCTTGGCAATCGGTCCGTAAGCCGCCATGAAGTGATTGGTCGACTTCACCACGACGATTTTCTTCTGTGCAGGATCTATACCAAGATTCGTGAAGAGTTCGAGTCCGGTCGCCTGGGTGCGCTTGGTGATCAGCACGACGTCGACACCGTCGACTCGCACTGCGGCACAATCACCAACCGGCACCTGCGTCGGTCCAAAACGCTGCCAGGCGTCGCGCTTGAGGCCGATGATCTCGACCACGGCATCCACCGGCTGGCCCGAGGACGGCGCGATCTTGCCGCCGAAGCGCAAGCCGATCTTCGCGCCCAGACCGGCGTCGAAGCAGATGCGGACGGCGATCGGGTCCCAGATCGGCCCGAGGCAGGCGTTCTCGACCTTGCTCGCGATCAGGTGGCGCAGGATGTCGGTATTGTCCGAGGGCGCACCGCCGCCGGCATTGTCGGCGGGATCGGCGATCACCACCGGCAGGTCGTTGAAGGCCACGCCCTCGCCGACCCCGGTCGCGACATCGAACGACGGTGGCGAGGTCTTGCCGCGCAGAGACACCAGCTCCTCGCCCAGCGTGGTGGCGAGCGCATCGGCCTTTTTCTTGTCGCCGTCGGCGATCACCAGCACGCGCGTGCCGATCTCGGCCACGTCGCCGTAGGGAAAGCAGTGGGCGATGGAAACGGAGAGGATTCCGTCCTTGCCCTCCATCGCCATGATGCGATCGACGAGGCCGCGCATCGGCTGCAGCGTGGTCGGATAGCTCTGGATCTGCCGGCAGTCGTAGACCGAGGTTACCGGCTTGATCTCGCCGCGCAGCGTGCGCAGCACCAGGTCGAGAACGTCCTCGGCGCGTTCGACCACGTCAGTATGCGGGAACTCCTTGTAGAGCACGATGATATCGGCCGCCGCGACGCGCTTCAGCGTGAGATGGCAGTGCGGATCGAGTTCGACGCCGATCACGCATTTCGCGCCGACGATGGTCCGGGCCCGTTCGATGATGTCACCTTCGACGTCGTCGTAGCCGTGCGCCACCATGGCGCCGTGCAAGCCGAGCAGCAGCCCGTCGACCGGCAGGGCCGCCTTGAGCTGGTCGAGGATCTCGTCGCGCATGGCTTCATAGTCGGCGCCGTTGGTCGTGCCGGCCGGACTGGCCGCGAAGCAGCTCCCCTCGATCAGTTCGAAGCCTTCGGCCTTTGCCCGCGCGCGGCCGACGAACAGCGGCGCCGTGCACATGCGCGGCGCATCGTTCGGATGCTCTCCCGGGCGCAGGAAGACCGATTCCCGATAGTTCTCCAGGCTGGTCGGCAGCGGCGAGAAGGTATTGGTCTCGGTGGCGAGCGTGGCGGTGAAAAGACGCATGAAACTCCTCAGGGAACTGTACCGGCGGGAAGTGACTCGCAATGACGGGCGATCGCGCCCGGGGTGGTCAGCCAGATCGTCTCGCGCCGTGCCGCGATATGCCGGAGCGCGCGCTTGAGATGCCTCAATCGGTGCGGCTGGCCCACGAGATAGGCGTGCAGCGCCACGCCCATGACCAGCGGTCGCGTCTGGGAAAGCTCCAGCATTTCGTCGAACTGGTCGACGATCATGTCGGCGAACGCTTCGCCGCCCATCTTGCGCGCGACGATAGCCGGGATGTCGTTCACTTCCTGCGGATAGGGCACCGCCAGGATGCGTTTGCCGCCGCGGCAGCGGAACCAGACCGGCTGGTCGTCCATGCACCAGTCGAGGAGATAGCGGTAGCCCGCTTCCGCCAGCAGATCGGGCGTCCGATGGCTGTGGGAGATCCACGGTCCGAGCCAGCCCCCGGGAGGCCGTCCTTCGGCTTCCGTCAGGCGAGCCGTCGCTTCGCCTATCAGGGCGCGCTCGGCTGATTCGTCGAGATGTCCCTGCCGTTCGGCGTTGGTTCGGCCATGGCCCACGATCTCGTCGCCGCGCGCGCGCACGGCCGCCATGAGGTCCGGGGCGTAGTCGTACATCGAACTGTTGGCGAGTGCCGCCAGCGGCAGACCGAGGGCGTCGAAGGCATCGAGCAGATACCAGGCGCCAACCCGGTTGCCGTAGTCTCGCCACGCGAAGTTGAGGACATCGGGCTGCGGCCCTCCCGGAGCCAACTCGGCGCCCAGTCCCTCCCCGTAGGAGAAGTGCTCGAGGTTCAACGCAAAGTACACAGCCAGCCTGTGGTTGCCTGACCAGGAATAGACCTGCCGCCCGCGTAGCGGCACATAGTCGTATCGATCGTGGGTCGGAAGCTTCATAACCAAAACGTAGCGTCGGATTTCACGATGGGCTACGGTCGCATAGCTAATGAAAATGCCGCAGGCCCACCTGCGGACGCCCAGGAGGAACGAAGCGTTGACGGCGACGAGTGCTGCCGATCTGCCGATATCGACCGATGCCGCGCGTCCTTCGCGCCGGTTGGCCGCGCCGCTTTGGGTCTTGGCGCTGCTGTTGCTGCTGACGTTCCTGGTGATCTACCCGCTCTTGATGCTGGTGTTCGGGGCGCTCAGCGACTCCAATCCGGTGATCGACGGCTTCGGCAAGTTCAGCCCATCAGCCAAGCATTTCCTGGAAGTGCTGGGCAACGAGAACGTCCACCTCGCCTTCTTCAATGCGCTGGCGGCGTGCGGTGGCGGAACCGTCCTCGCCGTGGTGATCGGCCTCGCCTTCTCGTGGATCGTGGTACGCACCAACACGCCGTTCAAGGGCTTCATCGCCGGCGCCAGCATGGTCCCGCTGTTCGTGCCGCCCCTGGTCGCAGGCGTTGCCTGGGGCATTCTGGGCTCGCCCAAGACCGGCCTGCTCAATACCGCGCTGAAATGGATGAACATCGATTTCCGCTTCAACTTCTATTCGATGTCGGGCCTCATCATCGTCTTCGGCATGTATTACGCGCCCTATGTCTACATGTTCACCGCCTCGGCACTCAAGAACATGGATCCGAGCCTCGAGGAAGCCTCCGAAGTGGCGGGCGCCAGCGCCTTCGCGACGATCTTCACCGTCACCTTTCCCCTGATCGCGCCGGCCATCCTGGCAGGATCGCTGCTGTCGTTCGTGGTGATGCTGGGCATCTACGGCGTGCCGGCGGCGCTCGGCGCGCCGGCCAACATCAACGTGCTCACGACCTACATCTTCCAGCTTACTGCCTGGAGTCCGCCCCTCTACAACACCGCCGCCGCCGTCGCGATCCTGCTCATGGCCGTCACGGCGATCCTGGTCTGGGCACAGCAGAGGATTTTGTCCGGGCGCAGCTTCGCCACCGTCGCCGGCAAGGCGTTCCGGCCGCGCAGCCTCAATCTGGGCAAGTGGCGCTGGTTCACTTTCAGCCTCGCCATGACTTACCTGGTGATCGTGGTCGTGCTGCCGACCCTGGCGCTGGTCATTGCCGCCTTTCGCAAGTTCATGTTCTTCAAGGATTTCGACGCGCTGTTCGACATGCGCCAGTACAGCTGGGTCCATTTCAACAGCGTTTTCGACAATCCGCTCACCATGCTGTCGATCTGGAACACGCTAAAGGTCGGCGTCATAACGGCGGTCATCGGCGGCACGCTGGCCTTCGCCATCGGCTACACCGTCTTCCGCACCCAGGTCGCGGGACGAAAGTCGATCGACATGCTGTCGACCCTGCCGGTGGCCATCCCCGGCTTGGTCGTCGGAGTCGCCTATCTGTGGGCGTGGATCGGCCTGCCCGGCGGCCTGTACGGCACGATCTGGATCCTGGCGCTGGCCTTCGTCGCGCGATTCATTCCCGACACGGTGAAGGCGCTGTCGACATCTTTCCTCCAGATCCACCGGGAACTTGAGGAAGCCGCCTGGATTTGCGGTCGCGGTCTGCTCGGCACGATCCGCACCATCGTGCTGCCGCTGGCGCGGCCGGGCGTGGTGGCGTCGATGACGCTCCTGTTCGTTCTGGCGATCCGCGAACTCGGGTCGTCCCTCTTCCTCTACACCAGCGACACGACGGTGATGGCCGTGCTGCTGCTCGACTACTACGAGGGCGGCAACACCGGAAAGACCGCCGCCTTCAGCCTGGTGCAAACAGCCATTCTGGCCGTGCTGCTGAGCTTTACGACCTGGATCTCGCGCGAAACGACGCAGAGTGCCCGGTTCAATTAACGAAACGCCAACACCCGGAGGAAACGACCGATGAAGAGAAGGATGACGATTGCGACCGCCTTTGGACTGGCGGTCTCCCTGGCCGCACTGCCGGTCTGGGCGCAGAACGAATTCGGCTCCAAGGAGCTGATCGCGGCGGCCGAGAAGGAAGGCCAGCTCACCTACTACACCGCCAACTTCGCCGAGACGGAGCAGGAGGTGATCAAGGAATTCAACAAGCGCTTCCCCAAGGTGAAGGTGTCCATGGTCCGCGCACCGGGCGGCCAGCTCATCACCCGCATCAAGACCGAAGCGGCGGCCGGCAAGCTCGCGGCCGACGTGGTCGACCATTCCGACCGCGGCCTGATGAAGGAGCTGGAAGACCTCTTCCAGGACTACGCGCCGCCCAACGCCGCCGACTACCGGCCCGACGCACTGGTGTCGCCGAAGTTCTGGCCCGGCGTCACGCTGGGCTGGGCGATCGCCTACAACACGGCGATCGTGAAGAACCCTCCCAAGACCTGGATGGATCTCACCAAGCCCGAGTACAAGAACAAGCTGATCGGCCAAGTCGTCGCTCCGTCGGGCGGCACGACCTGGACGCGTTCGATGTTTGAGCGCCAGGTGCTGGGTGAGGATTACTGGAAGAAGCAGGCCGAACTCGGCATCGCGCTCTATCCGTCGGGTGCGCCGCTCTCCGATGCCCTGGTGCGCGGCGAGGTCTCGATCGCGCCGCTGCTCTACAACATCATCTACACCAAGATCGTCGATGGGGCGCCGGCCGAGGCGATCTTCGCCCCCGAAGGCGTGCCGATCATTCCCTATGCCGACGGCATTCCCAAGACGGCCAAGAACCCCAATGCCGCCAAGCTGTTCATGAACTGGCGCCTGTCCAAGGAAGGCCAGGCGTTCCAGATCGCCAAGCTGGGCAACATCACCTCGCTCAAGGATCCGCCGGCGTTTCCCAAGGGCTGGGATCCCAAGGTGGTCAAGGTCTGGGTGCCCAACTTCGAGCAGTTCGAGAAGCTGCGCACGCCCTGGATCGAAGAGTGGAACAAGACCTACGGCTATCGCCAGTGAACTCCGCACTTCTCATCGAGGGCTTGGTCAAGCGCTTCGCGACGGGCAAGCCTGCCGTCGACCGCGTGAGCTTCGACGTGCCGGCGGGCGAGATCGTGGTTTTGCTGGGGCCCTCGGGCTGCGGCAAGACCACGACGCTGCGCTGCGTCGCCGGTCTGGAACATCCGACGGGCGGCCGCATCTCCATCGGCGGTCGCATCGTCTCGGAGCCCGAGCGTGGCGTTCTGGTGAGCCCGCGCGAGCGCGACATCGGCATGGTGTTTCAGTCCTATGCCGTGTGGCCGCACATGACGGTCTACCAGAACGTCGCCTACCCGCTTAAGTATCGCCGCAGCGGCGGCGGTGGCGACATTGCCGCCAAGGTGGGTGACACGCTCGAACTCGTGGGACTGGGCGACTACGCCGAGCGGCCGGTCACGTCACTGTCGGGCGGCCAGATGCAGCGCGTGGCGCTGGCGCGCAGCCTCGTCTACCGGCCGCAACTACTACTGCTCGACGAGCCGCTGTCGAACCTCGATGCCAAGTTGCGCATCCGCTTGCGCGACGAACTACGCCGCATCCTGAAGCAGACCGGCATGACCGGCCTCTATGTCACCCACGACCAATCCGAGGCCGTGGTGCTGGGCGACCGCATCGGCGTGATGCGCGAGGGCAAGCTGCTGCAGATGGCGCCGCCCGACGAAATCTACAACAGACCGGCCGACCCATTCGTCGCCAACTTCACCGGCGCGTCGAACGTGCTGCTGGGCAAGGTTCTGGAGCGCAGCGGCGACAAGGCTACCATCGATCTCGGCGCGGCCGGCCGCATCGAGGCCTGGACGCCGCACCAACTCAGCACCGGCGACAAGGCCCGCGTGGCACTGCGCGCCGAGAATGTGCGCCTGGGCGAACGCGGCCCCGCCAATGTCTTCTCCGGCCGGGTCATCGAGCGTCGCTATCAGGGAATGCAGACCGTCTACGACGTCGAGTTCGGCGGCCAGCGCCTGGAAGCCCTGGAGCTCGGCACGGCCGCCCGGCACGAGACCAACCGCGAGATCGCGCTGACCCTGCCGCCCGACCAGTGCTGGGCCTATCGCGACGAAGGTCAGGCCGCGGTCGACTGAAGGGCCGTCCGCAACGCGGCCGCCAGCGGTGCGTCGTGCTCGGGCAGCAACACCTGCGGATCGAGCGTGAGCACGCCGCGCGCGGCATGGCGCTCGGACAGATGCACCGGCGGGTCATTGCGCTGCAGGCACGCGCTCAAGGCCAGCGCGTCTGGCACGGCGATCTCGAGCACCGGCACCCTTCCGGTCTGCTGCGCCGACACCAAAGCGACGTTGATGCCGGCCAGCGCCGCAGCGATCGCCTTGAGACGCGCCTCGAGCGCCGCGTTGTCGGCCGCATCGTCGGCCTTCACGAAACGGTCAAGTGCGGTCAGCAGGCCCACGATCTCCTCCTTGCCCGCCTTGAACCCGCGGCCGATGCCGTGATGCGGCACGCCCCGCAGGTTGGTGCGGTCGACCATCTTCGGAGGCGTCCAGGTCTCGGGCGCCACATCCATGTCGAGCTGCTGCAGGAGTGCCGAGGCCACGAGATCGCGCCGGCCGACGAGAATGCCCGAGGCCTGCGGTCCGCCGAGCGCCTTGCCGCCGGAGAAGGCCACGAGGTCGACGCCCATCGAGATGAAGCGGCGCAGGTTCTCCTTCGGCGGCAGCTGGGCCGCGGCATCGACGATCAACGGCACGCCGTTGGCGCGGCACACCGCGATGGCGGTCGGCAGGTCGACGATGCTGGCGGCGTTCACCGAAAAGGCCATAGCTACGACCGACGGCGACAGCGCCGTCTCGATCTCCCAGGCTTCCAGGCCACGCACCCCGGCGCCCGTGCCGCGGTCGTTGTGGCCAATGTCGACCAGTCGCGCACCGGACGCCGCGAGCGCATGGGCGTAGCCCGTGCGGTGCGTGCGCGGGATCAGGATGTCGTGCGGAAAGCCGTCAGCATGCGGCAGCGCCGCCATCTTGACCACGTCCCAGCGTGCAATCGACGCCGCAGCCGCGAGAGTGAGGGCGGCAGCCGCGCCTGTGGTCACAAGCCCCGCCTCCGCGCCGGTTGCTTCGGCAATGCGAGCGCTCGCGGCATCCTGCAATTCGCCGATGTCGACCGAGGCACGCGAAGCCGCCGCCATGGCCGCCACGACTTCCGGTGCCATCACGGCGCCACCCAACCGCGTCAGCGCGCCGGCGGCATTGATGCGACGGCGAACGCCGAGACTCGCGTAGGGATTCGATGGGGGATCCGATGCTTCCATCGGCTGAGCTTAGCCCAGCCGGTCAGGCCCGCCCAATGATCGCGATCGGGCCGCCGCCCGCCGGCCCCTGGTGTTCGGCACCGCCGGAGACGTAGAGCATCGTGTCGCCGATCACACCGGCCAGCACGCCGCCCACCAGGGCGCGGGCATGGCGGGTCGAGTGGATATCGCTGTCGTCCAGCATCGTGTGCCGCCGGCCGCGAATGGCACCTGACGGTGCCGCCTCCGCTTTGGCGAGGACAGCCACCACGCCCTCTCCATCCACGCCGAGCCGCTTCAGGATGCGGTGCGCTGCGGCGGCGTCGATGGCATCCGCCATGACGTCATGATCGATCACCAGATCGCCGCCCCACTCGGGCGCGTTGCCCAGCACCACGATCTCGTTGCGCAAGAGTTCGACGCCGGCCGAGGTGCTGGCAACCTTGGAGTAGAGAGACCAGTCGCGGCAGATCGCCTGCTCGGGTGCCGCCTTCACCTCACCGAGCGCCAGGGCGACGCCCAGCGCCGAGGCACCGCGCGACAGCGCCATCGAATGATAGGTGTCGCCGGTCGCCACCGATGCGCCGCGCCGTTCGGCCTCCTCGATGCGTTCCTTGGTGAGCAGTGGACACTTGATCTGGACGAAGTGGACGTCGGCCGGCGAGACGAAGCCGGCCTCCTTCATCGCCTGGGTGACCGCGACTGCGGTCTCCTCGATCTGCGGTGCGCGGCCGATCTCCTCGGGCGCGAAGGCGCGCGTGAGGCCAATGCCGAGGGCGAGCCGCGGACCGGCCGCTGCAACCGAGGCTGTGTCGCGGCAGAATACCAGGAGATGCGGCGACAACCCGCCTTCGGTGCCGCCGGACATGACGATCGCGACACGTTTCTCGATTTCCGACAAAGAGCTGCCGAGCTTTTCCGCCAGCAGCAGCTTCAACGCGAGCGTAGCATAGCCGCGGGTGAAATCGTTGACGCAGCCATTGCCCTCGGTCTTGCCGATGATCGCGACGATGGCGGCCGGGTCGACTTCGCCGGCATCGATGGCGGCGGCGAGTGCCGCCGTGTCGCTTGGGCCCGCCGTCGGCAGGCGCAGGAGGCCGACCTGCAGCTTCATCACGCCCTCGTTCCAACGCTGCGCCCTCAGGTCCGCGATGCCCTCGTCAATGTAGGCCTGCCCGCGCTTCTCCCGGATCACCTCGCGGCGCAGGGGCCAGAGCAGGGTGTCGGTGTAGGTGACGTAATTGTGGCCGCCGCGGTCGAGCCAGAGATAGAGCGCCGTGGTGCCGCCGACATAGGCCAGGGTCAGCAATATCAGGCCGAGCACGAGCAGGCCGCGGATGCTGAAGACCAGCCCGCTGTTTTGGTAGCCCTTGGCGTGCTCGTAGAAGCCGCAGATCCCGAACCGCCAGCGTGCCTGGATGACCTTCCCCGCACCCCAGATGAACTTGATGCGCAGAAGTCCGATGTTCATCGCCGGCCTCAGACCTTGGCGCCGATGACGGCCTCGGCGATATTCGGATGCGAAGCCTCGGTCTCGGGCTCGCCCCGCTCAT
>JAUXST010000792.1 GCA_030679805.1 Reyranella sp.
TGCCAGGTTCGCGGCCGAACACTTCCAGCATCAGGCTCACGTCCCACGCGACCTTGGCCTCGACCTGGATTCCATAGAACGCCGCGTTCTGGTTGTCAGCGTTGGCGAGATAGTTCCAGCCGCCATTGAGGTTGATCTTCATCCGGTCGTCGAGCGGGACCGACACCAGCGCGATCAGCGAGGCGATGCCGACGGTGCCGGTCTTGAGATTCATGCCGGCGTTGAGGCCGAGGCCGAGGCCGACGCCGACGCCGTTAGCTTCGGGGAAGAAGTTGAACTTGAAGGTCGGCCCGACCAGCGGCGCGTCGATCACCACGTCCCAGTAGTGCTGGTAGGTGGCGCCGATCTGGATCCGGGGCATCAGTTCGGAGGTGCAGGCGGGTCCGAAATTGATGTAGCCGTCGCCCGGCACGAAGCGCGTGACCCAGGTCTCGAGATGGCAGGTGCCCGGGGTTTCGACCTCCGAATCGTCGACGATGTGGGCGCCGCCGGCCGCCTGGGCGTCCAAGTCCGGCGTCAGCGCCAAGGCGAGCAGCAGCAGAGGCGCGACGCTGCGGGGCAGGGACGGGATCACGGGCCCAACTTCGACGCTGCCGGTTACGGCCAGAAGTCAGCCGATCCCGGGAGCGAAGGGTAGCCCGGCATGTTAAATGGGCGATGATGGCCACACACGCGAAGGGGAGCCGAACGCCGATGAGGGTGCTTCTCGTCGAGGACAACACGGAACTCGTATCGCTCCTGAAAAAGGGCCTGTTGCGGGGCGGCGTCGATGCCGACTCCGTGGGCACCGCGGGCGACGCCGCGCATGCGCTCGCCACGATGACCTACGCCGCGGTCGTGCTCGATCTCGGCCTGCCTGATGAGGACGGCATCAGCCTGCTGCGGGGCCTGCGCCGTGGTGGCGATGCCACGCCGGTGCTGGTGTTGACGGCGCGCGACGGCGTCAGCGATCGCGTCACCGGCCTGCGCGCCGGCGCCGACGACTACCTCGCCAAGCCGTTCGCGATGGAGGAACTCATTGCCCGCATCGAGGCGCTGCTGCGGCGGCCGGGCAGCCTGCTCGGCCGCCGCCTCACGCTCGGCAACCTCGCCCTCGACACCGAAAGCCGGCAGGTCTTCGTCGAGGGCGGCACGCACGCCTTTCCCGCGCGCGAGACCGCGGTGCTGGAGATCCTGTTGCGGCGTAGCGGCAACGTGGCCGCCAAGCGGCTGTTCGAGGATCAACTGTTCGGCCTGTCGGGCGATGTCGGCTCGAATGCGGTCGAGGTCTACGTCCATCGCCTGCGCAAGCTGCTGGGCGATGCCGGCGCCACCGTGAAGATCCATACGGTGCGTGGCGTCGGCTACCTCCTGACGGAGGACAAGGTCGGGTGATCCGCTTTCGCTCGATCATCTCGAGGGTCGTGGCGCTGCAGGTCGTCGCGATCGCCGTCACCTCCGTCCTGATGCCGCTGGCGCTGTTCTGGCTGCTCGACCAGACGGCCAACAACCTCCACCGCGACGCGCTGCTGAGCCAGAGCGCCACCGTCGGCAGCTTCCTGCGGCCGCAGCTCGGTGGCGGGGTGGCGTTCGACATTCCGGACGAGGTTCGGCCGCTCTATTCCGACGGTTACGGGCTCTATGCCTACGCGGTGCTCGATGCGGCGGGCCGGGTCCTGTATTCCTCCCGGGCCGACGGCACCGCGCTGTTTCCACCCGAGGCGGCGCAGCTTGGCGAGTGGGTGACGCGACCGCGCCACTCGGGAACGGTCCTGTTCGGCGTCACGGTGGCACGGAAGGTCGGCGGGCGCGTGTACCACATTCAGGTCGGCCAGGATCTCTCCCATCGCGACGTCATCATCGACGACATCGTCACGACCTTCTTCTACCGCGTCGCCTGGATCATCTTCCCGATCCTGCTGATCCTGCTGCTGATCGACATTCTGATCTTCCGCCGCGTGCTCGATCCGGTGCGCGAGGCCTCGACGACGGCGAGGGCGATCGGTCCGGCACGGACCGACGTCCGCCTGCCCGAGCAGTCGATGCCGGCCGAGATCGTGCCGCTGGTCCATGCCGTCAACCAGGCGCTCGAACGCCTCGAGGCGGGCTATCGCGCGCAGCGCGACTTCACCGCCGACATGGCGCACGAGCTGCGCACGCCGCTCGCCATCATGCGCGCCCGCGTCGACGCGCTCGATCCGGGCCCCGCCCAGGAGGCGTTGCGCGCCGACATCGTCGGCATGGCGCGCACCGTCGGCCAGGTCCTCGACATCGCCGAACTCGAGAGCTTCGTCGTCGGCAGCGACGCGAAGGCGGATCTGCACGCCGTCTGCTCCGACGCCGTGGCCTTCATGGCGCCGCTGGCGGTCGGCCTGTCCAAGACGATCGCTCTGACCGGCGCCGAGGGCCCGGTCTGGGTGCGCGGTCATGCCGACGCGCTGTTCCGCGCCGTGCGCAACCTGGTGGAGAACGCCATCCGTCACACGCCGGCCGGCGGCCAGATCGAGGTCGAGGTCATGGCGGACGGGACCGTTCACGTCCTCGACGACGGTCCCGGCGTGCCGGAGGCCGACCACGAGCAGGTCTTCCGGCGCTTCTGGCGGCGCGACCGCGCTCAGGCCGACAGCCGTGGCCTGGGCCTCGCCATCGTCGCCCGGGTCGCCGAGGCGCATGGCGGCACCGTCGGGGTCGGGAATCGGCCCGAAGGCGGCGCGATGTTCACGCTGAGACTGCAGGCCGCCTGAGCGGGTGCCGAGAGGGCAATAGCTTTGCTGCCCGGGCTCGCCCTATGATGGCGGCCAGGAACGAGCGCCCGCAGAGGCGCACACCCGGGAGACGCGTCAATGAGCCTGGCTCTTGTATAGCTACATCGCGCGACGGCTGGCCTTCGGGGCGCTGACGGTGGTCGGCGTGTCGATCATGGTCTTCGTGGTCATGCGCATCCTGCCCGGCGATCCCTTAGTGGCGATCTTCGGGCCCGAGGGCATGACCAAGCTCACCGAGGAGCAGCGGGCCCACTACATGAAGGACCTCGGCCTCAGCGATCCGCTGTGGGTGCAGTATTTCGACTGGGTGAAGGCCATCCTGGCCGGCAACTTCGGCCGCTCGTTCTTCCGCTCCGAGGACGTCGCCGACATGATCCTGCGGCGCGGGCCGCTCACCGCCGAGATTGCGCTGCTCTCGGTGTTGATATCATGGGTCGTCGGCATTCCGGTGGCGATCGTGAGCGCGCTCAGGCCCAACAGCCTGGCCGACAGTGCCGTGCGCTTCGTCAGCATCCTGTTCCTGGCGGTGCCGGGCTTCTGGATCGGCATGCTGATCGTGCTGGGGCTGCTATTCTGGTTCGGCTATCGCGCGCCGATGGCGGGGGCTGCGCTGTTCGTCGATCCGATCGCCAACCTGCAGATCGTGATCGGCCCGGCGATCGTGCTGGGCCTGGGCCAGGCGGCCTATATCGCGCGCATGGCGCGTTCCAGCCTCCTGGAAGTGATCCGCGAGGATTACGTGCGCACGGCGCGTGCCAAGGGACTGAACGGCCGGCTGGTGATCTCGCTGCACGCGCTGCCCAACGCCATGCTGCCGGTGATCACCCTGTCGGGCGTGCTGATGGGGCTGGTGCTGGCGGGTTCGATCCCGGTCGAGCGCGCCTTCGGCACGCCGGGGCTGGGCTTCGCCATGTTCACCGCCGTGAGCGAGCGTGACGTCTTCGTCATGCAGAATCTGGTGTTCCTCTATGCCGTGGTGTTCGTG
>JAUXST010000796.1 GCA_030679805.1 Reyranella sp.
CCGTCAGCCGGGCGCTGGCCCTGATCACCGAGGGTGCCCTGGACGAGGACGAGGCCGGCGTCGAAGCGTTGGCCGAGAGACTGGGTGTCGGCGGCCGGCAGCTGCGGCGGCTGTTCAAGCAGCACCTCGGCGCCTCGCCCATCGCCGTCGCCCAGACACGTCGAGTGCTCTTCGCCAAGCAGCTCCTGCACGATACCCGGCTGCCGATGGCCGAAGTGGCGATGTCGGCCGGGTTCGGCAGCGTGCGGCGTTTCAACGAGACCTTCCACGACCTGTTCGGCCGGCCGCCGAGTGCGCTGCGTCGCCATCGCAAGGGACAAGGGGGCGGCGCCGACACCTCGGCGCGGGACGGTGTCACGCTCCGCCTCGCCTACCGTCCGCCCTACGACTGGCCCGGCATGCTGGCCGCCCTCGCCGCACGCGCCACCCCGGAGGGCGAATGGATCGAGGATGATGTCTGGCATCGGCGGATCGAACTCGAAGACGCCGAAGGCACCGTAGCGGTTGCCCATCTGCCGGCGCGCAATTCGGTGGCGGTAACGATCCGCTTCCCTTCGGTGAAGGCGCTGCCGGCGATCGTGGCGCGCATCCGCCGCGTGTTCGATCTCGGTGCCGACATCACCACCATCGGCAGCCATCTGGCACGCGATCCCAAGCTCGCGCCGCTGGTCGCCCGGCGGCCCGGCCTGCGCGCGCCGGGCGACTGGGAACGCGAGACGATCGTTTCGGGCATCGACGAAAGAACGCCGCCAGGGTGGCGGCCATGGCACGCTTATGCCGTGCAACACCTGAGGATGGCGAAGCATGGCTGAGCAGCTCCAATTCCTCGTCGACCGCCTGGCGACGCCGATCGGCGAACTCCTGATCGTGGCCGACCGCTCGGGCAAGTTGCGCACCATCGACTGGACCGACCACGAGGTGCGCATGCGCCAGCTGCTCGACCGCTACTACGGCAAGGGCGGCTACGCGCTCGCCCGGGCTCGCGATCCGGGCGGCCTGACG
>JAUXST010000803.1 GCA_030679805.1 Reyranella sp.
CGAACCCACCGCGTTCACCGTGATGCCGTCGCGGCCGAGTTCCTTGGCGAGCGACGACACCAGGCCGTTGGCCGCCGCCCGCGCCGAGACATAGGGCGCGTAGTTGGCGATGCCGCGCAGCGGTGCTGCCGAGGAGACGAACACGATCCGTCCAGATTTGCGCTTGCGCATCGAGGGCGCCACCAGCTGGGTCAGCCGAAACGGCGACACCGCCATGGCCTCCAGCGCCGCGCGATAGTCCTCCAGGCGGGCCTCGCCGAGTGGCGAGCGCAGCGCCGGATAGGCGTCGTTGTTGACCAGCGCGTCGATGTGTCCGTGGCGCCTGAGCGCCAGCTCGACCATGGTCGCCGGGTCGGCGGACGACAGGGCATGGGCGCCCTGGAACTGGGCCTCGTATTTGTGCCGCGCGCTGGGCGCCTCGAACGAGGGATCGTGGGCCAGGACGGTGGCGCCCTGCGCAAGCGCCACCCGCGTGGTGCCGTGGCCCGCGAACTTCTCGACATTGGTGATCAGGATCACCCGGTCTTTCAGCAGCATGGCGGTTCCTCTAAGTTGCAGCCCATGACAAACCCACCCGACCCCGGCGCGCAAGCCCCGCCGGCACAGGCGTCCTTCGGCTTTCGCGACGTTCCGGCGGCCGAGAAAGCCGGCATGGTGCGCCGGGTGTTCGAAAGCGTGGCCCCGCGCTACGACCTGATGAACGACCTGATGTCGGGCGGGGTCCACCGGCTTTGGAAGAACACCCTGGTCGATGTCGTGAACCCGCGCCCGGGCGAGAAATTCCTCGACGTGGCCGGTGGGACCGGCGACATCGCCTTCCGTCTGCTCGGCCACCAAACCGGAAGCAAGGGGGCCGAAGGGCTCTACGTCAGCGTCTGCGACATCAATCCGGCGATGCTGGCGGTCGGTCGCGACCGGGCGGTCGACCGCGGGCTTCTGGACGGCCTCACCTGGACGACGGGCGATGCCGAGGCGCTGCCGTTCCCGGACCGTTCGTTCGACGGCTACACGATCGCCTTCGGCCTGCGCAACGTCACCAACATCGACAAGGCGCTGGCCGAGGCCTACCGGGTCCTGAGGCCGGGGGGGCGCTTCTATTGTCTGGAATTCAGCAAGATGACGTCACCGGCGCTCGGTCGCGTCTATGACGCCTACTCGGAACGGGCGTTGCCGTTCTTCGGCAGGATCGTTGCCAGGGACGCCGAGTCCTACCGCTATCTGCACGAGAGCATCCGTCGCTTTCCGCCGCAGCGCGAGCTGGCCCAGCGCATGCGCACGGCCGGATTCGTCAATGTCGCCTGGCGCGACATGACGCTGGGTGTCGTGGCGCTGCACAGCGGCTGGCGCGTCTAGATGCTGCGTGCCCTTCGCAACAGCTGGCGCCTGCTACGCATGGCGCTGAGCTTCGCCCGCCACGATGCGCTGTTTCCACTCGAGACTCTGGGCATCGCGCCGGCGCTGATCGCCTGGGCCCGGCTGTTCGCCCGCCGCCGCGACCCGCGCCGCCCCGGCGAGCGGCTGGCGGCGGCGCTGCAGGAGATGGGCCCCTCCTTCATCAAGCTCGGCCAGGCGCTCTCGACCCGCGCCGATCTGCTGGACGAAGGTGTCGCGGCCGATCTGGGGCGCCTGCAGGATCATCTACCAGCCTTTTCCGGCGCCGAAGCCCGGCGCATCGTCGAGAGCGAACTCGGGCAGCCGATCGACTCGTTGTTCACCAGCTTCGAGGACGCGCCTGTCGCCGCGGCGTCGATCGCCCAGGTGCATTTCGCCGTCACCACCGACGGCCGCGACGTCGCGGTCAAGGTGCTGCGGCCCGGTATCGAAAAGGCCTTCGCGCGCGACCTCGATCTCTTCTACTGGATGGCCGAGCTGGTCGAGCGCACGCAGCCGCGCTTCCGTCGATTGAAGCCAGTCGATTCGGTGCGCGCCTTCGCCGACGTGGTGCGCGTCGAAATGGACCTGCGCATGGAGGCGGCGGCGGCCGAGGAGCTGGGCGGGAACTTTGCCGACGATCCGGGCTACCGGGCGCCCACCATCGACTGGGACCGCACGGCCCAGCGGGTGCTGACGTTGGAGCGGATCGACGGCATTCCGATCGGCGACCGCGACGCCATCGTGGCGGCCGGCCACGACCCCGATGTCGTCATGAAGATCTGCGCCGAGGCCTTCTTCTATCAGGTGTTCCGCGACGGCTTCTTCCATGCCGACATGCACGGCGGCAATGCCTTCGTCGATCGCGAGGGTCGAATCGTGCCGGTCGACTTCGGCATCATGGGCCGGATCGACGAGGACACGCGCGGCTATCTCGCCGAGCTGCTGGTTGCTTTCCTGCGACGGGACTATCGCACGGTCGCCGACGTCCAGTTTCGTGCCGGCTACGTGCCGCCCGATCAGTCGCGGGAAATGTTCGCCCAGGCCTGCCGTTCGATCGGCGAGCCGATCTTCGGCAAGCCGAGCCACGACATTTCGATCGCCCGCCTGCTCGCCCAGCTGCTGCGCGTCACCGAGCAGTTCGAGATGGCGGTGCAGCCGCAGCTGCTGCTGCTGCAGAAGACCATGCTGATGGCCGAAGGCATGGGTACCAAGCTCAACCCCAAGGTCAACATCTGGGAGCTGGCGCGGCCGTTGATCGAGGAATGGATGCGCACCCATTTCGGGCCACGCGCCACCGTCGGACGCGCGGCCGAGGACATCGCCCAGGCGATCCGGCGCCTGCCGCGGCTGATCGACAGCCTCCACCTCGTGGTCGAGCACGAGCGCCGCATCGCCGAACGTGCCGCCGCGCCGCCGCTGCCGGCATCGGGCCGCGCCTGGCCGCGCATCGGCTTCGCCGAAGCAGTGGCCGTGCTCGCCCTCGTCGCCGCCATCGTTGCCTGGTGGCGCTAGAGGATGACGACACAGGACATCGTCTTCGGTCTCTCGGTGTTCTTGCTTGCGGGAACGGTCAAGGGGCTGGTGGGCCTTGGGTTGCCGACCATCACGATTGCGCTTACGTCGCTTGTCCTGCCGTTGACGGAATCGATCGCCTTGATCGCACTCCCGACGATCTTCACCAACGTCTGGCAGGCCGCGATCGGCGGCCAGTTCCGGGTCATTGCGCGACGCCAATGGCCCCTGATCGTGCCGTTGGCGGTCACGCTCTATCTCACGATGTGGCTGGTCGGTCAGAAAGGCCCGAACTGGGCGTTCCTCGTCCTGGCGGCGGTGTTGATCGTCTACAGCGGGCTTGGCCTGCTGCGCATCCGCCTTCATATCCACGCCGATCTGGAACGGCCCCTGGCGCCGGTGATCGGCGTCGTATCAGGCTTTGTGGCGGGCCTTGTCGGCGTGCCGATCATCCCGCTGATGCCCTACCTGCAAGGGCTCGATATCAAGTCCTCGGAGCTGGTGCAGACCCTGGGTGTCGTGCTGTGCGCCACCTCGCTCACACTCACCGCGTCGCTGCTGTTTTTCGGTCTCCTCGACGGCCCGCGCGCCATTGTGTCGGCGGCGGCCGTCGTGCCGGCGCTCGCCGGCATGTGGGTCGGGCAGCAGATCCGCCTGCGCCTCTCGGTCGAGCAGTTCCGCCTGGCCGTGTTCTGGGCGCTTCTGCTGACGGGCCTCTATACTTTCGCCAGCCGCCTGTTGTGATACTGTAATGGGCATGTTGCACGGCAAGCGGATTCTGCTGATCGTCGCGGGCGGCATCGCGGCCTTCAAGTCACTCGAACTGATCCGCCGGTTGCGCGAGCGCGGCGCATCGGTGCGGTGCGTGCTCACCGACGCCGGCGCCAGGTTCGTGACACCGCTGTCATTGCAGGCGTTGTCGGAAGACCGCGTCTACAGCGACATGTTCTCGCTCACCGACGAGAGCGAGATGGGCCATATCCAGCTCTCGCGCGACGCCGACCTGCTGGTCGTGGCGCCTGCGACCGCCAATATCCTGGCCCGCATGGCGGGCGGCATGGCCGACGATCTCGCTGCGACGGTGTTGCTGGCCACCGACAAGCCGGTGCTCGCCGCACCTGCCATGAACGTCCGCATGTGGACCCATGCCGCGACGGCCGCCAACGTCGAAACCCTGAAGAAGCGCGGCGTTACCTTTGTCGGTCCCAACGACGGCGCCATGGCCTGCAACGAGCATGGCCCCGGCCGCATGTCGGAGCCGGAAGAGATCGTCGCCGCGATCGAGTCGATGCTGGCCGCGGGCCGGCCGCCTCTCGAGCGGCCCCTCGCCGGCAAGCGGGCGCTGGTGACAAGCGGGCCGACACGCGAGGCGATCGATCCGGTTCGCTACATTTCCAACCATTCCTCGGGCAAGCAGGGCCACGCCATCGCTGCTGCCCTGTCGCATCTCGGCGCCGAGGTCACGCTGGTGAGCGGTCCCGTCGCAGTGGCCGATCCGCCGGGCGTGCGCACCGTCCATGTCGATTCGGCCGACCAGATGCTGGCCGCCTGCCTCGGCGCTGGCGCCATCGATGTCGCCGTCTGCGCCGCCGCGGTCGCCGACTGGAAGATGGCGAAGCCTTTTAGCGCCAAGATCAAGAAGAAGCCGGGCGCGCAGCCGCCGGCGCTTGCCCTCGAACCCAATCCCGACATTCTCGCCACCCTGTCGAAGTCCGGCGCCGGGCGTCCGGCCTTGGTCGTAGGCTTTGCCGCCGAGACAGAGAACCTGGTGGCCAACGCGATCGACAAGCGCAAGGGCAAGGGCTGCGACTGGATCTTGGCCAACGACGTATCGCCGGCCGCCGGCACCTTCGGCGGCGAACGCAACACCGTCCACCTGATCAGCGCCACGGGCGTCGAGGATTGGCCGACGCTGGCCAAGGATGAGGTCGCCGGTCGCCTCGCCGCGCGCATTGCCCTTCACTTGGCCCGGCCGAGGTCGGCGGAAGCAGCGGAGTAGCGGTCATATGAACGGTGTCGAAAGCGTCGAGATCGAGGTGGTACGGCTGGCCCATGGGCGGGACCTTGCCCTGCCCGACTATGCGACTGCCGCCGCTGCCGGCGCCGATCTCCTGGCCGCTATCGACGGCGAGATCGAGCTGGGGCCGCTCGAGCGAAAAATCGTCCCGACCGGGATTTCGCTGGCGCTGCCGGTGGGCTTCGAAGGCCAGGTACGCCCGCGTTCTGGCCTGGCTTTCAAAAACGGGATCACCGTCGCCAACGCCCCTGGCACGATCGACGCCGACTATCGCGGCGAGGTTGGTGTCATCCTGATCAATCTCAGCCGCGAGCCGTTCAAGATCATGCGCGGCATGCGAATTGCACAACTGGTCATTGCCCGGCACGCCCGGGCGATCTGGCGGGAGGTCGGCGAACTCGACCGGACGGCGCGGGGTGCCGGCGGCTTTGGGTCGACGGGCGTTTCGACCGGCGAGGCGAAGACGGGAACGGGATGACGGAGTTGGTGCGGAGGGCCTGAGGGGAAGACAGGATGCCGCGGCTCAGCAAGAAGACGATGTTTGCTCTGGAGGCGGTGCTCGACGTGGCGTTCCATGTCGGCGAGCATCCCGTGCGCAGTGGCGACATCACCGAGCGCCAGCGCATTCCCAGGCGCTATCTCGAGCAGGTCCTGCAGCATCTTGTTCGTGCCGGCATCCTGTCGGGCAAGCGCGGTCCCCGGGGCGGCTATCGCCTCGGCCGCGACCGAACCCAGATAACCTTGGGCGAGGTCGTCCGCGTCGTGCGAAATCTCGAGGCAGAGACTGAACCCAACGATCCCTCCGTCGGCTCGCCGCTCGCCCATGAAGTGGTGTGGCCGGTATGGGAGAAGCTGCGTGAGAGCATGATGGCGCAGCTCGATGACATCTCCATCGACGATCTCTGCCGCCAGGCCCGCGACAAGGGGCTCGTCACGCAGCCCAGCCCGCAGACGCGCCAAGTCGTCCTCTGAAATTTCCTGCGCTATGCTTGTCCATCACTTCATGAACGGAGGAGCAAGACCATGGCCAAAGCCAAAGCCAAGAAAGCCAAACCCAACCCGCGCAACAAGAAGCTGTACGACGACGGCATGAAGCTGCGCAAAGCCGTGCTGGGTTCGGCATATGTCGACAACTCGATGGCGAACGCCGACGACTTCATGATGTCGTTCCAGGACGTCACCACGGAATATTGCTGGGGCTACGTCTGGTCGCGGCCGGGGTTGTCGAAGAAGACCCGCTCGATGCTGAACCTCGCCATGCTGGCGGCGCTCAACCGCGGGCCGGAACTCAAGCTCCATGTCAACGGCGCGCTCACCAACGGCCTCACCAAGGAGGAGATCAAGGAGATCTTCCTGCAGGTCGCCATCTATTGCGGCATCCCGGCCGGCCTCGATGCCTTCAAGACGGCGCGCGATGTCTTCAAGGAACGCGGCGTCTGAACCATGCTCGCCATTCGAGCGGCGCAGGTCGGGGAGGCGACGATGCTGACCGCGCTCTGCGTCCGCTCGAAGGCACATTGGGGCTATGACGCCGAGTTCATGCAGCTGAGTGCAGCGTCGCTGCGCGTGAGTTCGGCCGACATTGCACTTGGCCGCGTGTTGGTGGCCGTCGACGGCAAGGACCGCGCCATCGGCGTCGCCAGCGTGATCCCGGAAGGCGAGAGTGCCGACCTCGATCTGTTCTTCGTCGATCCGCCCTTCCTGGGCCGGGGCGTGGGGCGCGTCCTTTTCGAGGCCGCCGCCCGGGTGGCGCGGATCTTCGACGCCAGGACCCTGACCATCCTGGCCGATCCCAACGCGGCGCCGTTCTACGAGCGCATGGGGGCACGCTTCCTGCGAAACGCGCCGTCCGACGCCATTCCCGGCCGCAGCCTGCCGCTCTATGAATACGATCTCACATCCGGGGCCCGTTCATGACCGCATCTTCTTTGGTACCTCCCGCCACCATCGCCTTTCTCGGGCTCGGTATGATGGGCCGCCCGATGGCCGCGCGACTTGCGGGCGCCGGCTTCAAGCTGCGCGTATTCGACGTTTCGCAGAAGGCTGTGTCGGATTTTGTCGGCGCCTATCCCTCGGCCCTGGCCACCGCCTCGGCAAAGGCCGCGGCCGAGGGCGCCGATGCGCTGATCACCATGCTGCCTGACGGCAAGATCGTGCGGCAGGCGCTGATCGAGGGCCGCGATGCGGCACGCGAGGGCCTCGGCGCGGGCGCCCTGGTGCTCGACATGAGTTCGTCCAATCCCGTCGACACGCAGAAGCTCGCCCGCGACCTGGCGGCATCGGGCGTGGCGCTGCTCGACGCGCCCGTGTCGGGCGGTGTCCGGCGTGCGGTCGACGGTTCGCTCGCCATCATGGTGGGCGGCAGCGCCGCCGATCTCGAGCGGGCGCGACCGCTGCTCGGTGCCATGGGCAAGACGATCACGCTCTGCGGTCCGGCCGGCGCCGGACATGCGCTGAAGGCGCTGAACAATTTTCTGTCGGCCTCGGGCCTGGTCGCGATGTGCGAGGCGCTGGTGGTGGGCGAAGCCTTTGGGCTCGATCCCGGCACCATGGTCGACGTGTTCAACAGCTCGACCGGCAAGAGCAACGCCACCGAGGTCAAGGGCCGCCAGTTCGTCGTGTCGCGCAGC
>JAUXST010000809.1 GCA_030679805.1 Reyranella sp.
TCTGCGCCTGTACCGTGACGTCGAGCGCCGTCGTCGGCTCGTCGGCGATCAGGAGCTGCGGGTCGCACATCAGCGCCATGGCGATCATGACACGCTGGCGCAGCCCGCCCGAGAGCTGGTGCGGGAACTGGCCAAGACGCAGGCCCGGCGCGGTGATGCCGACGCGGGCCAAGAGATCGGCGGCGCGATCGGTGGCGACGCGCTGGCTGGAACCCTTGTGGCGGCGCAGCACCTCGGTCATCTGCGAGCCCACCGTGTAGGCGGGGTTGAGGCTGGTCATCGGCTCCTGGAAGATCATGGCCATGGCGTTGCCGCGCAGCCGTGCCATGCCGCGGTCGTTGAGCTTGAGCAGATCCTCGCCCTGGAAGCTCATGCGCCGGGCCCGGCGGTAGCCGCCGCGGGCCAGCAGGTTCATGACGGCGAGTGCGGTCACAGATTTGCCGCAGCCCGACTCGCCCACCAGGCAATGGGTCTCGCCGCGCTCGACGGTGAGCGAAGTGCCGCGCACCGCCGCCGTGCGGCTGCCGAAGCCCACTTCGAGCTGCTCGACTTCCAGCAACGCGCTCACGTATCCGTCCTCATGTATCAGTCCGGGCACCAAAGAGGTCGCGCAAGCCGTCACCGAGCAGATTGATGCCGAGGACCAGCGTGAACAGGGCCACGCCCGGGATCACGATCACCCAGGGGCTGAAGAACATGTAATCTTTGGCTTCGGCGATCATCAGGCCCCATGACGGCAGCGGCGGTGGCACACCGAGGCCGAGGAAGGAGAGCGTGGCCTCGAGCAGGATGGCGAGCGCGATCTCGAGCGTCGCCACGACCACGAGGTGGCTCGCGATGTTGGGCAGCACCTCGCGCGACAGCACGCGGAAGCGCGAGCAGCCGGCGCACCAGGCGGCGGCTACGAAGTCGAGGTTGCGCACCTGCATGGTGGTCGAGCGCGCCACCACGGCGAAGCGGTCCCACAGCAGCAGGCCCAGCGTCAGCACCAGCAGCGTCATCGAGGTGCCGAGCAGGCCGACCACGGCCAGCGCCACCAGCACGACCGGGATCGAGAGCCGCGTCGTGATCGCGAACAGCACGGCATCGTCGATACGGCCGCCGAAGAAGCCGCCCAGCACACCGATGGTGATGCCGATCAGGCCCGACACGACGGTAACGGTGACGCCGATCAGCATGGAGATGCGGCAGCCCCAGATCAGGCGGGAGAGATAGTCGCGGCCGAGCTGGTCGGTGCCCAGCAGGTGGGCGGGATCGGTGCCCTCCATCCAGAACGGCACCTGCAGCCGCTTGGCGAGATCCTGGGCGAAGGGATCGTGCGGCACCAGGAGCGGGGCTGCGATCGCGCAGATCATCGCCGCCCCCACAATCACCGCGCCGATCCAGGTGCTGAGGCTCTTCCAGCCCCGCTTGGGCCCGGCATTCACGGTAACGGCCGCGCTCATACGCGCAGTCTCGGGTCGAGCACGGCGTTCATCAGGTCGGCCACCATGGTCAGCGCCACGTAGATCACGGCCAGCACCAGGACGACCGCCTGCACCACCGGGAAGTCGTTCTTGGCGATGCTTTCCCAGGCGAGGAAGCCCACGCCGTGCAGGGCGAAGACCTGCTCGATCACGATCGAGCCGCCCAGCATGAAGCCGAGCTGGACGGCGGCGATCGCCACCACCGGGATGGCGGCATTGCGCAGCGCGTGCTTCAGCAGGATCGAGGCGCGCGACAGGCCCTTGGCCCGCGCCGTCCTTATGTAGTCGCTGCCCATGGCTTGGATCATGCCGGCGCGTGTGAGGCGGGTGAGGGCGGGGATGGCCGAGAAGGCCAGCACCACGCCCGGCATGACGAAGTTCTCCCACGAACCGGTGCCCGAGATCGGCAGCCAGCCGAGCTGCAGGCCGAAGGTGATCATCAGCAGCAGGCCCAGCCAGAAGCTGGGCATCGCCTGGCCCAGCAGGGCCACCATCTGGACGGCGCGGTCGAAGCCGGTGCCTTCGCGCACCGCAGCCAGGATACCGAGCGGGATCGACACGAACAGGGCGATCAGAAGCCCCGTGATGCCCAGCGTCAGCGTCACCGGCATGCGCTCGGCGATCAGCGTCGAGACGCGGGTCTGGAAGAAGTAGCTGTTGCCGAGGTCGCCGGTAAGCGCGCGGCCGACCCAGTCGAAGAACTGGGTGAGCACCGGCCGGTCGAGGCCGTAGGCCTTGCGAATCACCTCGATGTCGGCCTGCGTCGCATTGGCGCCGGCGATCGACGTGGCGAGATCGCCCGACAAGCGCGTCAGCACGAAGGCCAGAGTCATGACGGTCGTCGCGACGAGGAGGGCGACGATCAGGCGGCGGGTGAGGAAGCTCAACATGCGGGGCGGGACTTTAGGGTGGTTTGGTCCGAAACGCGACCATGCGATTCCCGCGCCAAGTCACCGGCGGCGGTCAAGCGGGCGCGGTGAACAACCGGTCACAGCAGACGCTTGGCGCGCGCGCGCGGCTCCTATATGGGGGAGTCATGCCGGTGTTCACCAACCCGCGGCGCATGCCCTGCTTCGGCGTGGCGCCCAGCCTGGAGGATCTCGAGGCGATCGCCGCCGAGGCGCTGGCCACGATTCCCGAAGAGTTCCGTCGGCACGTCGGCAACGTGCGTATCCAGATCGATGACTTCCCCTCGGACGAAGTCGAGAAGCAGATGGAACTCGACACGCCGTTTGACTTGCTCGGTCTCTACCAGGGCGTTTCGATGATGGAGCGTGGGGCCGGTCACGTCGCCAACGACATCGACCGCATCTTCCTCTATCGCCGTCCGATCCTCGACTACTGGTGCGAGTCGGACGAAGATCTACCGCACATCGTGCGTCATGTGCTGATCCACGAGATCGGCCATCACTTCGGCCTGAGCGACGACGACATGGAAGCGATCGAAGCCAAGGCCGAAGAAGAGTCGCAGCGCGCCCAGCCCGGCGCTTAGCCGACGCGCCGCACCGCCGGCACGCGATAGCGTCCCGCGATCAGCGATTCTCCGGGCTCGTAGGCTCTGAGCATGAGCCGCATCCGGCCAGCTGGAGCCGGCAGCCAGTTGGCCGCCCGTTCGCCCTCCGGCGGTTCGTGCTGCAGGTAAAGCGTGACCGCGCCGTCGGCGGCGGTCCGCAGGTCCCGGGTGCGGTCGCCGATGGCATAGCGGCCGATCGGATTGTCGACGAAGAAGGCGCGGCCTTCGGGCGTGATTTCGTACATGGCGAGCGACCAGAAAGCGCGCGCCGGCGGCAGGCCTCCGGCAGGGAAGGTGAGTTCGTAGCGATGGCCGCCGTCGAGCGATCGTCCGTCTGAATCGGTGTGGCAGCTGATGTAGACCGCTTCGGCAGGTTCCAGCGCGCCCAGACCGCCCAGCGCCACCACGGCGCGATAGAGATAGTCGGTGCCGAAATTGCCTAGATTGCGCTCGCCATAGGTCCAGCCGTCGACCGTCTTGCCGAAGCGACCGCCGCTGCTGCGGATCTCGGCATGACCTTGTTCGATGCCGGCTTGGATAGCGTGCCGCTCGGTGTCGGTGAAGGCGTGCAGATCGAATTTGCGGCCGGGCCGCAGCCGCAGCGGCACGAGTTGCTCGAGGAAGGCGTGGTCGCGCTCCGGCACCGGGCTCTCACCCATGACTCGCATGCCGACCTCGAAGAGATCGAACGGGTCGGCGCGATTGGGCGCCGGCCAATCGGCCACCGGCTCGGGCGGCGCCACGGTGCGCTGGCGCATCAGTTCTCGCGTCTCGAGGATGCGCCGCTCGTTGCGCATGTCGGGCGTCTCCAGCAGCACGCGGGCCTGCAGGATGCGCACGCGATCGAGTTCCTCGGGCCCGTCGACCAGGATGCGCCCCAGCAGCCACACCGAATTGGTGGGCGCCCGCACCAGTTTCACCTCGGACGGCGCGTCGCCCTTCCAGTCCGGCCCGACGATCATGTGCGGCGGCGGCTTGCCGCCGTACAGCCGGTGGCTGACACAGGCGAAGTTATCGGTGAACAGGTCGATGAAGGCGTAGCTGTAGTAGAGGTCGCCGACCGGCGGCACGGTGAGAAACAGCGGCTCGGCCGAGAGGTCGAGCCAGGCGATCGAATAGAGCGTGTCGTTGTTGGGCGTCGTCACCATCCGTGTGCGATGGTCGGCGAGCACAGGCACGTGAAAGAAGCGGTTGAGTTTCTGGCGCAGCGGATTGGCATCGTTGACCGTGGCTTGCCAGCGCGTGCGGTACATCTCGTAGAGCGGGAACAGATAGATCGTGGCGCGGCGGGCGAGGTCACGGAGCATCGGTGGGGTCTCCTGGGCATGCGCGCTCGCGGGGCCGGCGAGCAAGGTGCGGTGGCCGAGGCTCATGCCGCCCTCTCCCGCTGGCGTCGGCGGTCGGCCACGAAGGCGGCGGCCTCCTGCCATGGCTTCAGTGTCCAAAACGAGCGGGCGCGGCCGGAGGGCGAGGCGAGCACGAAGGCGACCGTGCCCTCCAGTGGCTCTTCCTGGCGGCCGTAGCCGGGGGCCTTCACGCCCAGTGCCAGGGCGGCGGCATGCTTGCTGGTGAAGGCGATGGCGGCTGGCCGGTAGCGGCGCAGCTTGGCGTGCAGTGATGCTGTATCCATGGCATGGGCGCTCAGTTCATGGTCGGAGCCGACCTCGGTCTTGTTGAGGTCGGTGAGGCCAAGTCCATGGTCCAGCAGCTCTGGAAAGCGCTCCGGCGCGAGGCGCCCGGGCGTCAGGCCGACCGCATGGAGCGTCGGCCAGAAGGCGTTGCCGGGATTGGCATAGTAGGCCCGCGCCCGAAACGACGCCGGACTGGGCGCGGTGCCGCAGAACACCAGGTCGAGGCCGGGCGCCAGCAGGTCGGGCAGCCGGTGCCTACTGCGGCTTGATGCCTGCGCCACGAATGACCTCGCCCCAGCGCTTGTGCTCCGTCTTGATGAAGGCATCGACCACGGGCAGCGGCATGGCACCGGGCTCGAAGCCACCCGCCTTCATGCTGGCGATCACGTCGGGTGCCAGCAAGGCGCGTTCGGTCGCGGCCTTGAGCTTCTCCTTGATCCTGGCCGGCGTGCCCTTGGGCACCGCCCACAGCGACCATGAGGTGACGACGAGATCGGGGAAGCCCGCCTCGGCGAAGGTCGGCGTGTCGGGCAGCACGGTCGAGCGCGTGGCGCCGGTGGTCGCAACGGGCTTCAACTTGCCGGCGCTCACCTGGCCCATCAGCGAATCGATGTTGGCGATACAAAGGGGCACATGGCCGGCCAGGACGTCGGCCGCCGCCGCCGCGGCACCGCGATAGCTGATGAAGGTCATGTCGACGCCGGTCTTCTGCTTGAACAGCTCCATGGTGAGCGACGGCGAGGTGCCGAGCCCCGACGAGCCGTAACTGATCGTGCCCGGCTTGGCCTTGGCCGCGGCGATCAGCTTGGGAATCGTGTCGTACGGGAACGTCGGACTGCAGCACAGCAGGTTGGGTTGCGTGCCGATCCACACCACGGTCTCGAGGTCGGTGAAGGCGTTGTAGGCGGGCTTGGCATAGAGATGCGGCACCAGGGCATGGCTGCCGATGTTGCCCAGCAGCATCGAGTAGCCGTCCGGCGCCGACTTGGCGACGTTGTCGGCGGCGATCGAGCCGCCGGCACCGGTGCGGTTCTCGACGACGAAGGACTGGCCGAGATAGTCGGTCAGCTTGGCGGCAAGGCGCCGCGCGATGTTGTCCTGCGAACCGCCGGCCGTGAACGGGCATACGATGCGCACCGTGCGCGTGGGCCAGTCCTCGCCCTGCGCCCAAGCGCTCGGCGCCAACGGCAGCGTCGCCAGGGCAACGGAAAAGTGGCGTCTCCTCATGTCATTATTCCTTTGTACTCGAAGCGCGTCGGTGGCCGATGATGCACGATCCGCGGCAGACCGCCAGAGGCCAGGATCGCGGAATAGGACTCCGCTTTCGCAATACTACGGTTTGCGCTTCAGGGTGACGGAGTAGGTGAAACGATCCGAGCGATGGAGATTGAACGCGACCTCGACCAGTCGCCGGTCGGCCAATCGATAGGCGCGGCGGATGCTGATGGCGGTACCGCCGGGCGGCGCGCTGAGGCGTTTGCCAATTGCATCCGGCATGGGTTCGGCCTGCAGCACTTGCTCGACCTCGGAAATGCGCACCCCATACATCTCTTCGATCCAGGAATAGATCGTGCCGGCGCATCGGCCGATGCGCAGGCCGACGCCGGCGTAGTCGGCGAGAACAAACACCTCGGTCCAGCAGATCGGCTCGGCCTGGCCCGCTAGGTAACGGAAGCCTTCGACGCGCAGCCAGCGCTGGCTCGCCGAACACCCGAGCCGTCGGGCGAGGGCCGCATCGGCGACGACCATGCCGCTCTTGTCCACTTCATAGCGGGCCTCGGTGGCGTATTGCAGCAACTCCTCGACCGAGGAGACGGATTGCACGTAGAGCGGCTGACTGCCGCGGCGAATGACCGTCGTGCCGGCGCCCTGCCGAGAGGAGACCAGGCCCTCCTCGCGCAGCTTGCGCAGGGCGTCGCGGACCGTGTGCCGGCTTACGCCGAAGCGCTGGCAGAGCGCCTCTTCGGTGGGCAGCCGCTCGCCCACCGTCGGCCGACCGCCTTCGATTTCGCGACGCAGCGTATCGACGACCTTGCGATTGAGGGGGGTGCCATCGGATGCCGTGGCGGCGATCATCTTTCGCTTACTCTCATCTTGTCCGGATAAATTATCCTCCTTCTTTCGCCCGTCAACACAACAGATTTGACTCGATGTACGCGGCGAATATGTTTGTCCGTACAAGTTGCGAATCCGGAGGATAGGGCGGTCATGACCAGTGCTGGTGGGACGCGGAAACTCGATCAGGCCGACGAGAGGCAGCTTCTGGCCACCATCGACCGCTGGATCGAGCGCGAAGTGGCGCCGCGCGTGAAGGAGTTCGATCACGCCGACAAGTGGCCCGCCGAGATCGTCGATCAGATGAAAGAACTCGGCCTGTTCGGCGCCACGATCAGCCCGGAGTACGGCGGCCTCGGGCTGCCGGCCCGGACCTACGCCGAGATCGTGATGCGCGTCTCCTCGGTGTGGATGGCGATCACCGGCATCTTCAACTCGCACCTGATGCTGGCGCTGGCGGTCGAGAAGTTCGGCACCGAGCGGCAGAAGCAGCACTGGCTGCCCAAGTTCGCGACGGGCGAGATCCGCGGCGGCCTGGCGTTGACCGAGCCCGACGCCGGCACCGACCTGCAGTCGATCCGCATGGTGGCCAAGCGCGACGGCAACGACGGCTACGTGATCAACGGCACCAAGACCTGGATCTCGAACGGCATCGAGGGCCATTGCTTTGCCATGCTGGTCAAGACCGACCCGCAGGCCAATCCGCGCCACACCGGCATGAGCCTGTTCATCACGCCCAAGGGGCCGGGGTTCCGTGTCGGCCGCAAGCTCGAGAAGCTGGGCTACCATTCGATCGATTCGGGCGAGCTG
>JAUXST010000818.1 GCA_030679805.1 Reyranella sp.
GCTGCGCCACGTTGTAGGGATGGTGATAGGGCAGCGAGATCACGCCGGTCGCAAGCTTGATGCGCTTGGTGTGCTCGCCGGCCGCGGCGAGGAACATCTCGGGCGAGGCGATCATCTCCCAGCCCGACGAATGATGCTCGCCGCACCAGAACTCGTCGTAGCCCAGCTCGTCGAGATGTTTTACGAAGGCGATGTCGCGCCGGAACTGCAGCATCGGATTTTCGCCGATGGGATGATGAGGGGCGAGAAATGCGCCAAACCCGAGCCGCGCCATGGGGTGTCTCCTATCGGTCATCCTGAGCGCAGCCAAGGATCTCACGCTCGTGGCACAGGTCTCTGACTGATCGTTCGGTAAGGTCCTTCGCTACGCTCAGGACGACGGAAAATGAGTAACATGACGGTGCGGTCGGGTCGATGCGGGATGGCGTTTCGCCAGCCGAGCGGGTAACGCGGCCGGCAGGAAGGGGAGGCCGGATGACACTCCGCATCATCGGCAAGGCAAGCTCGATCAACGTCCGCAAGGTGCTGTGGGCCTGCGAGGAGTTTGGGGTGGCCTTCCACCGCAGCGACGATGCTCCGGAGCGCGCCCGCAACCCAAACGGCCTGGTGCCGGTGATCGTCGACGGCGATTTCGTGCTGTGGGAATCCAACACCATTCTGCGCTACCTGGCCGGCCGCCACGGCGCGTCCGCACTGCTACCGTCCGAGCCGCGGGCGCGGGCCGAAGTCGAGAAATGGATCGACTGGCAGGCGACCGAATTCAATTCAGCCTGGCGCTACGCCTTCATGGCGCTGGCGCGCAAGAACCCGGCCTTCGACGATGCCCGCCAGATCGAGGCTTCGATCCAGGAATGGACGCGGATGCTCGCCATTCTTGACGACAGGTTGGCAGCGACAGGCGCGTTCGTTGCGGGTGATGGCTTCACCCTGGCCGACATCCCGATCGGCCTGTCGGTCAACCGCTGGTTCATGACTCCGATGCAGCGTCCGTCGTTTCCCGCCGTCGAAGCCTACTACGAGCGCCTGAGCGTGCGGCCGGCGTTCATGAAATACGGCCGCAACGGGATCGATTGACATCTCGTCGTCTCGACCGAAGCGAAGCG
>JAUXST010000823.1 GCA_030679805.1 Reyranella sp.
CTCGTCGGTGGCGCTGGCCGTCCGCAAGATCGCCCAGGAAAAGGGCATGATCGACATCAACACCGGCGCGGCGTCGGCCGACCTGACCGGCCCCGCCTGCTCGCCGACCGGTGCGCACTGGGTGTACGACACCTATGCGCTTGCCAAGGTGACCGGCGGCGCCATCGTGAAGGGCGGCGGCGATTCGTGGTTCTTCCTCACCGCCGACTACGCCTTCGGCCATGCCCTCGAGCGCGATGTGACGGCAGTCGTCACGGCATCGGGCGGCAAGGTGTTGGGCGGCGTCAGGCATCCGCTCAGCACCCAGGACTTCTCCTCGTTCCTGCTGCAGGCCCAGGGATCGAAGGCGAAGATCATCGGCCTCGCCAACGCGGGCCAGGACACGATCAATTCGATCAAGCAGGCCAATGAATTCGGCATCGTCAAGGGCGGCCAGCGTCTGGCCGGCCTCCTCGTGTTCTCGACCGACGTCGTGGCGCTCACCCTGCCGGTGGCGCAGGGTCTGGTGCTGTCCGAGTCGTTCTACTGGGATCTCAACGACGAGACCCGCGCCTGGACCAAGCGCTTCCGCGCCAAGCGCGACAAGATCCCCAGCATGCTGACGGCCGGCGCCTACAGCTCGACCCTGCACTACCTCAAGGCCGTGCAGGCCGCAGGCACCGACGACGCCAAGGCGGTGATGGCCAAGATGCGCGAGATTCCGATCAACGACGTCATGACCAAGAACGGCAAGCTGCGCGAGGACGGCCGCGTGGAGCGCGACATGTACCTGTTCCAGGTGAAGTCGCCGGCAGAGTCCAAGAGCAAGGACGACATCTACAAGCTGCTGGCCACCGTGCCCGGCAACGAAGCGTTCCGCCCGATGAAGGACGGCAAGTGCCCGCTCATCAAGTAGCCTTTTAGGCACCGATCGTGGAAAGGAGCGCCTCTCGGCGCTCCTTTTTCATTCTGCCTGGCTGTCGTTCCTTGACGCGATAGCCACGCCCCCTGTCTGATGACGCGACCCGTCCGGATCGACGGGTATCGAGGAGAAGCGCGGCATGACGCTGCAGGACCGGCCCGCGAAAGGGGCCTGGGGCATCACGGCCCTGATCTTCCTCTTCATGCTGATCAACTTTGCCGACAAGATGGTGGTCGGCCTCGCCGCCAAGCCGATCATGGACGAGCTGAAGCTCAGTCCGGAACAGTTCGGGCTGATCGGGTCGGCATTCTTCTTTGTCTTCCCCTTCGCCGCCATCGTGATCGGCTTCGTCACCAACCACGTCCAGGCCCGGCACACGCTGCTGCTCCTGGCGCTCCTCTGGTCGATACTGCAGTTCCCGATGCTGGGCACCGTGAGCTTCGAGCTGCTGGTTGGCTGCCGCATCCTGCTGGGCGCCGCCGAAGGCCCGGCCAATCCGGTGGCGACCCATGCGATCTACAAATGGTTTCCCGATTCACTGCGCGCCATGCCGACGGCCGTCATCGCCCAGGGATCGGCCATCGGCGTCGTCATCGCCGTGCCGGTGCTCAACTGGATCATCGTCCACCATTCCTGGCACTGGGCGTTCGGAGCGCTCGGCGTCGCGGGGCTCCTGTGGGCGGGCCTGTGGTTCCTGTTCGGTCGCGAAGGCACGCTTGTCGACCCGACGGTCACCCCAAACGGAGGCGCGGGCAAGCTCGTGCCGTACCGCTATCTCCTCTCCTGCCCCAGCATCGTGGCAGTCTGCTGCACGGGCTTCGCCAGCTATTGGGGACTGGCGCTCGGCCTCACCTGGCTCACGCCCTACCTGGTCGATGGCCTGGGCTATAGCCAGACCCTCGGCGGCAACTTGAGCGTTCTGCCGTGGCTCTTCGGCATGGTGGTGGTGCTGGGCGGCGGCTGGATCTCGCAGGGATTGAAGGCGCGCGGCGTCTCGAGTCGTGTCAGTCGCGGCATCTTCGCTTCCGCCGCCGTCATCCTGGGCGGCTGCATCCTGCCCTTCATCGGCTTCACCACCGTGCCTGCCGTAAAGCTCGCCATCGTGATCGTGGGCACGGCGATCGGCAGCACGATCTATGTCGTCGTTCCGATGGTCGTAAGCGAACTGACGCCACACGGGCAGCGCGCCGCCATGCTCGCGATCGTGACCTCGGTC
>JAUXST010000827.1 GCA_030679805.1 Reyranella sp.
TGATTGCGGGAATGGCCCTGGTGTTCGCGCTGCTGGCATCGCTCTATCCCGCGCTCCGCGCATCGCGCCTCGACCCGGTCGAAGGGCTGCGCCGTGAGTGACCGGGCACCCGCCGTAGAGCGCTGGCTGGCATGGCGCTACCTGGCCACCCGCCAGCGGGAAGGCTTCGTCTCGTTCATCGCGATATTCTCGCTTGTCGGGGTGGCGCTGGGTGTGGCGACGCTGATCGTCGTCCTGTCCGTCATGGGCGGATTTCGCCAGCAGCTGCTCGGCCGCATCATCGGCATGAATGGTCATGTCGTGATCACGGCGCCAGGGGGCATGTTGCAGGCAACAGCGGAGCTCCTGGCGAAGCTCCGGGAGACTCCCGGTGTGCGTGCCGTGCGGCCGGCACTCGAGCGCCAGGCCCTTGTGATGGCGAGCAGTCTGACGCGAGGTGTCATGCTCCGCGGTGTGCGAACGGACGATCTGCTGACACGCGACATCGTGACGAAGAACATCGTCCATGGTGAGCTGGGCGCCTTCGGCACGAAGCCCGGCGTGGTCATAGGCGAGAGGCTGCGACAGGCCCTGAATGTCGGCGCCGGCGACAAGGTCACTCTGGTCACGCATCGTCTCAATGAAAACGGTACCATCGCGCCGCGTTATTCGGACTACGAGGTGCTGGCGAGCTTCATGACACGCCGCTACGAATTCGATGGCGCTTTGGTTTTCGTCCCGCTCGATATGCTGCAGGAGGATCTGGAGTACGGCCACAACACGGTGACCTCCATCGACCTGGAGCTTGCTGATCCCGCATCGGCGCCGCGTGTGGCCGCCGAACTGCGCCGATCGCTCGGTCGCGATGACCTGAAGATTTCGGACTGGCTGGGACTCAACGCCAGGTTCGTTGGCGCGCTGCAGGTCGAGCGCGTCATGATGTTCATCATCCTCACCCTAATCGTCGTGGTCGCGGCGATGAATGTCGTGGCAAGTTTCACCATGCTGGTCCGCGTAAAGCGCGGCAGCATCGCCATCCTGCGCACGATGGGCGCGACACCCCGGACAATCGTGCGGGCATTTTTCTTTGCAGCGGCAGCAGTTGGCCTGGCCGGCACGGCAATCGGTGCGGCCCTCGGGCTTCTGATCTGCGCCAACATGCCCTCGGTCGGCCGACTGTTGTCTGCGATTACCGGCGCATCGGGTGGCGGCAACGCCGAGGTCGACTTCATCACTTCCATGCCGGTGCGGGTTCAGGCGATCGAAGTGGCCACGGTCGTTGGTGTAGCCATTTTGTTGTCATTGGCAGCCGCGGCCTATCCGGCCTGGCGCAGCACCCGGGTCGACCCGGTCGAGGGGCTTCGCTATGAGTGATTCAGCCTTTCCGCTGTCCCTGAACGGCATCAAGCGCACCTTTGTGCAGGGCGACCGCCGACTGGAAGTGCTGCGAGGCGTCTCGCTTGACCTGAGGCCGGGCGAGATCGTGGCCCTGGTCGGCCAGTCAGGCAGCGGCAAGTCGACCTTGCTGCATATCGCAGGCCTTCTCGAGCAGCCTGACGAAGGCGAGGTTGTTGTCGACGGCAGGGTGGCGGGCCGCCTCGGCGATCGCGGGCGAACGGCGCTGCGCCGCCGGTTCCTGGGTTTCGTCTATCAGTATCATCACCTGTTGCCGGAATTCTCGGCGATCGAGAACGTGATGCTGCCGCAGATGTTGAATGGCCTGTCTCGCAGCGAGGCCCGTGTCCGGGCCGCCGGCCTGTTGGCGATGGTGCAACTCAAGGAACGCGGCGACCATCGTCCAGGTCGGCTCTCGGGCGGCGAGCAGCAACGCGTCGCGATCGCGCGCGCGGTGGCCAACGCACCGCGCGTGCTGCTGGCCGACGAGCCGACCGGAAATCTCGACGCCTCGACAGCCGATGTCGTTTTTCGCCAGCTCCTGGCACTGGTGCGGGAAACCGGCATGGCGGCGCTGGTGGCAACACATAACCCGGACCTGGCCGCGCGCATGGATCGCACCGTGACGCTGAAGGAAGGCGTGCTAACGACCTGACAGTCCACAGGTTCCGGCGCGATGATGAGCTGTGTCCATTGCCGATTTCGTCCATCTGAAGGTTCGGTCCGCCTATTCGCTCACCGAGGGCGCAAACAAGGTGGATGCCGTCGTTGCGCTGGCCAAGGCGCAGGCGATGCCGGCGGTCGCCGTCACCGACCGTAACAAC
>JAUXST010000835.1 GCA_030679805.1 Reyranella sp.
CCTGCGATAGTGCAGTTTCCCGATCGATTCGACGGGGATGCCGGCCTGCTGGAGCCTATGGCCCCAGCCCTCGACGCGTCCGTCGTAGGCGATGGAATTGTCCCAGTATTCGATCTCATGGACGTACCGGCCGGTCGCGAAGCTTGCGCGTGCCGGCACGCAGATCGGCGAGGTCGTATAGGCCCGGGAGAAGCGCGTGCCCCGCGCCGCCAGGGCATCGAGGTTCGGCGTCTTGCAGAGGGCATGGCCGGCACAGCCGAGCATCTTCGGATTGTGCTCGTCCGACATGATCACGAGCGTGTTGGTGGGAACCATCTATCCTCCCGCGGCAGCGATGCCTAGTCTTTTGCCGATAGTGGCATCAGGGACTGCGGGAGGGGCACCCACCAAATCCGAATGAGCCATAGCCAACAGGCATGGGCTGTACGGGCGGGAACTCTATCGGTGCGACGGTGCGGCCACGGTCGGCTTCGGGGATCTCCGGCGCATGGCGATGCGGGCGAAGTCGGCGATCATCTTGACGGTCGGCGAGCGCCACCTGGCCTCGGTCGTCAGCATCCAGCATTCGTACTTCGCCTCTGCCCGGAGCGGCAGCTCCACCAGCGTGCCGTCGCGCAGCTCCTGCTCGAAGACGAACTTCGGGCCGAAGGCCACGAAGTCGGAGTCGCGGAGCCGGCTCTTCAGAAGGACATAGTCGTCCGAGATGAAGGCGTTGAGGTTGCGTGCCGCCTTCGCGCTCAAGGTGCCCAGCCATCTGCGGAAGCTCGGCACCGTGCCTACGCTGGCGATGGGATAGTTCAGCAGCCCCTTCGGCGTGAGCGGCGTGAAGCGGAGCGCGGGATGGCGGGGCCGCGCCACGGCGATGCGCCGGTCTTCGTAGATCTTCACGCGGATGAAGTCCGACAGCTCGTCCGGCGCCTCGAAGTGGCAGAAGACGAGGTCGAGGCTGCCCGCCCGGAGTGAGCGCAGCAGCGTCGGCACGTCATCGTAACGCACCTCGAGTTGAAGTTGCGGGAAGCCGAGACCGACCTGGCGGACCACCTCGGGCAGCAGCTTCACGCGCGTGGCGGGCCCCACGCCGAGCCGCAGGTTGCCGGTGTCGCCACGGGCGAGCTGCTGCAGTCGCTCACGGAGCCTCGCCGCGCCTGCCAGCACCATCTCGGCATGCTCGGCCGCCACTTGACCGTAGGCGGTGGGCCGCGCGCTGCCGCCGCTGCGGTCGAACAGCTCGACGCGCAGCGACTTCTCGAGCCGGGCGATGCTCTTGCTGAGCGTGGGTTGGGAGATGCGAAGGCGCTTGGCCGCGCCGCTGAAGCTTCCCGCATCGCATACGGCAACGAGGTGCTCGAGTTGCTTCAGGTCCATCTGCAGAATGTATCAGGTCACCGACATGCGGCAATTGCGTCTACTTCGGCTGCGCCTTCCGAAGCTTCGGTGCCGGCTCAGCGCGCCATGCCCGTCGCCCCGTCCGGAACGTCGTAGAAGGCCAGCGTCATCGCGACGCTGGTGTAGTGACCCATCAACGTGACGACATCGGTGATTCCGACGTGTCCGAGCGCCTTGACGGCACGGTCGTGGAGTCCGCGCGGCACCCACCGCGCGTTGGAGAGCACCATCGCCATCTCATAGACGACCTGTTCGCGTGCGTCGTCGAACGCGGCCGGCATTCCGCCCAGGATCGCCTCGACCTTGGCCGCCGGCAGCCCGACTTCCTTCGCGTGCCGTTCGTGCGCGGCCGTCGGATAGGCCGAACGCCAGTGGCTGGTGATGACGCAAACGGCAATTTCGCGCTCGCGTTCGGTCAGGGAATAATGGCCAGGTTGGAAGTGCGCGCCGAACGGGCCGGCGACCTTCGCGAGCTTCGGATTGTGCACCCAGATCTTGGTCGGACCCGGCAAGCGACCGCGAGCCTCGATCATGGCGTTGTAGCCCGCCTGTTGCTCGGGGGTCATTTTATCGTACGGGAGTTCGGCGTAGCGGCCGAAAGTCGGGGTCTCGGACATCAGCATTCCTCCTTTTCTGTCAGTTCGCGGGTGACCAGCCATAGGCCTTGGCGCAGGCGCCGCCCATCAGCATGGCCCGTTCGCTGTCGCTCAGGCGCTTGGTCTCGAGGAAGGGTTTGACCGCCTGCTCGTAGTTGACGACGGCGAACGCGCGCGTCCAATCCGTGCCCCACAGGCAGCGCTCGAAACCCCAGGCATCGAACACGCGGGCAAGCGGGTCCCAGATGTCGTTGAAGGGATAGGGCTCGCGCGACAGCGTGCAGGCGCCGCTGACCTTGATGACCGCGTTCGGGCGCTTGGCGAGTTCCAGCACCTTGGGCAGGTCGGCCCAGGGCTTTGGCGGCGCGGGCGGCACGCGCGGCTGCAGGATGCCAAGGTGATCGACGATGAAGCGCGTCTCGGGATGGCGGTCGATGATCGCCGTGCCTTCGTCCAGGTTGTCCCAGCAGAGGATGTTGACCGGAAAATCGTGGCGAACCGCGGCGCGGAGAATCCGGTCGAAGCCGGGGTCGCTTGCCGAGCGCTTCTCCTCTTTCCGCAGCATGATGCGGATGCCGACGGTGCCTGGCGTCTTCTTCCACTCGGCGACGACGTCGGCCACATCAGGATCGTCCGGGTCGACCGGCTTGACGATGGCCATCCGGTTGGGATGGGCCTGCGCCACCTCCACCGCGTAGCTCGCGTCGTAGCGGTACATGGAGAAGGACGAGATGAAGATCGCGCCATCGACGCCGACTTTTTTCATTGCCGCGACCATCTCGTCGCCTGTGACGTGGTCGGGCCAGTTCGGCACCGTGGCCCAGGGCCGTTTCGGCGTGTTTGCCTCGTAGGCGTGGACTTGCGAATCGATGATCGGCATCGGGAACCTCCTATGACAAGTCTACCGGACTTCCGGCTTTCCGTGCTTATCGATGTATGGAAAGCTCGCGATCCCATCTCAGAGCGGAAGGGACCGACAATGCACGACATCGTCATCCGGGGCGGCACGATCGTTGATGGCACGGGAGCGCCTGCTTCCGCGGGCGACGTCGCCATCGAGGGCGACCGGATCGTCCAGGTCGGCGGCAAGGCAGGCCCCGGCCGGCGCGAGGTCAAGGCCGACGGGCGGCTCGTCACGCCGGGCTGGGTCGATGTGCACACCCACTATGACGGCCAGGCGACTTGGGATCCCGTCCTGGCGCCTTCCTCCTGGCACGGCGCCACGACCATCGTGTTCGGCAACTGCGGCGTGGGCTTCGCGCCCGCCCGCCGCCAGCACCAGCAGGCGCTGATCGACCTGATGGAAGGGGTGGAGGACATCCCCGGCATCACCCTGTCCGAAGGCCTCAAGTGGGACTGGGAAAGTTTTCCGGACTACCTCGACGCACTCGCGCGGCTGCCGCGCACCATCGACATCGCCGCCCAGATCGCCC
>JAUXST010000842.1 GCA_030679805.1 Reyranella sp.
GTCGTCGCTGGCGCCGTCGCAGAGATAGAGCAGGCCACGCACCGCGTGCTCGACGGGCGAGAGTTCGGCGCGCGGGATGCGGCTCACCCGGTTCATGCCCGAGGCGCGGATCTTCACCTGCATGTCGGTGTCGATTGTGCCCGGCGAGAAGCCGAAGATGCGAATGCCGCGGCCGGCCGTCTCCAGGGCGATGGCGCTGGTCACCATGGCGAGCCCCGCCTTGCCGGCGCAGTAGGCGCTCCAACCCTCGAGCGGCCGATGGGCCGCGCCCGAGGAGACATTGACGATGGTGCCGCCGCCGCCCGCCAGCATGCCGCCCAACACCGCGCGCACGACATGGTAGGCGCCGACGAGATTGATCTGGATGTTGTTCGCCCAGGCCGCGGGATCGGAGGTCGCCAGCTCGGCAATCGGCTCGATGATGCCGGCATTGTTGACCAGGATGTCGAGGCCGCCGAGGCGGTCGCGCGTCGCCTGGGCGGCGCGTTCGACGGCGGCATAGTCGGCGACATCGCAGGCCAGCGCCTCGGCGTGTCCGCCCGCAGCCACGATCTCGTGCGCCACCGCCTCGATGGCGCCGCCGTCGCGCGCCAGCAGCATCACGGCGGCGCCCTGGGCGGCCAGCGCCCGAGCAGCGCCTTCGCCCAGTCCTCGGCTTGCGCCCGTGACCAGCGCCACTTTTCCATCCAGTCGAGCCATTGCTCCTCCCATACGTTGCCTCGATCGCTGCGGGCCATGCGGCGGCGGCTTCAGCTCTTTGACGGCTTCTGCTCTTCCAGCCGGTCGGTGGCCGGCGGCGGCGTGGGCGAGAGGTCGGCGATCTCGGCGCGCAGCTCGAGCGTCATGTTCACCTTCACGGCGGCGAGCGAGTCCTTCAGCTGGTCGAGGTTGCGCGCGCCGATGATGGGCGCGGTGATCCCGGGATGGGATCCGACCCAGGCGATCGCGGTGCTGACCGGATGCAGGCCCTGCTGCTTGCAGAAGGCCACGTAATTCTCGGCAACCTCGAAGGTCCAGGCCTCGCCGTAGCGCGCCTCGTACATCTTGTTGGTCTTCAGGCGTCCTGTTGCCTGGCCGAGATACTTGCCGGAAAGAAGTCCTGCCGCGCCCGGGCTGTAGGGCATGACGCCGATGCCATTGGCCTGGGCCATCGGCAGGATCTCGACCTCGGCCTGGCGCTTCACAAGGTTGTACATCGGCTGCACGACCTGGAGCCGCGCCCAGTTGTTGCGCTCCTGGATGTCGACGGCGCGCTGGGTCTGCCACGCCGACCAGTTGCTGACGGCGGGATAGAGCACCTTGCCCGAGCGCACCACGTCTTCCAGGCCGCGCATCATCTCCTCGATCGGCGTCAAAGGATCGAACTTGTGCAGGAACAGCACGTCGATGCGATCGGTCTGCAGTCGCTTGAGGCTCCGCTCGACGGCACGCACCACATGGCGACGCGAACTGCCGCGCGCGTTGATGTCGTCGCTCTGCGGGCTGAAACACTTGGTGGTGAGGACGAGGTTGTCGCGATCATCCTTGGCCAGGCGGCCCAGGATCTCCTCCGACTTGCCCTTGTTGTATTCGTCGGCGCAGTCGAAGAAGTTGATACCCGCATCGCGGACGGCCTTGTACATGGCAGCCGACGTGGCCTCGTCGGCATCGCCGCCGAACGACATGGTGCCGAAGCAGAGTTCTGAGACGGAGACGCCGGTTCGGCCGAGGAGCTTGATTTTCATCGGCCGAACCTAGCACGTCATGACGGTGCGGGAAGGGGCGGCCCCTAGTCCGCCGCCTTCAGTTCCGGCTCCAGCACGTCCAGCACCTTGGGCGGCGACATGGGCAGGCTGTAGAAACGCTGGCCGAGCGCGCCGTGGACCGCGTTCGCCACCGCCGCCATTACCGGCACCAGTGGCACCTCGCCGACGCCGCGCACGCCCTGCGGATGCTTCGGATTGGGAATCTCGATCATGACGGCATCGAGGAACGGCAGGTCCGAGGTGACGGGCATGCGGTAATCGAGGAAGCCGGCGTTATCGAGCTTGCCGTGCTTGTTGTAGATGTACTCCTCGCTCAACGCCCAGCCGATGCCCTGGGCGACGCCGCCCTGTATCTGGCCCTCGACGTAGTCGGGATGGATCGCCCGGCCGACGTCCTGGAACGCGGTGTAGCGCGTGACCCAGATCCGGCCGGTGTCTGGGTCGACCTCGACGTCGCAGATGTGCGTGCCGAAGCCGCCTTCGGCGCCGGTGGTGTTGATCGAGGAGCCGGCGCCGATCGGCCCGCCGGTCTCGGTCGCCCGGGCGGCAAGCTGGGCCAGCGACAGCGGATCGAACTTGCCGGCGTTGTCGCCGGCGGGCTTCGCCTCGCCGTCTTCCCAGGTGATGGCCTCGGGATCGATCTTCCAGATCAGGCCAGCGCGGCGGCGCAGGTCGGTGATGACCTTCTCCGCGGCCTGGGTGACCACCATGGCGGAGGCGAACGTGACGCGGCTGCCGCCGGTCAGGTTCGAGAAGCCGATGCTGCTGGTGTCGCCGATCAGCACCTGCACCTTGGAGTGGGCGATGCCGAGCAGCTCGGCCGCGATGTTGGCGGTCGAGGCCCTGGAGCCGCCGACGTCGGGATGGCCGGTCATGACCACCACCGACCCGTCCTCGTTGATGCTCATCTGGGCACTCGATTCGCCGCCGGCATTGAACCAGTAGCCCGAGGCCACGCCGCGACCCTGGTTGGGCTTCAGCGGCGCCTTGTAGTGCGGATGGGCGAGCGCCTGCTTCAGCGTCTCCTGGTAGCCCATGACCGGATAGACCGGACCATGCACCGCCTTGGTGCCCTGCTTGGCCGAGTTCTTCAGCCTCAACTCGAGTGGATCCATCTTGAGTTTCTCGGCCAGCTCATCCAGGACGCACTCCACGGCATAGGCGCCGATCGGCGCACCCGGAGCACGGTAGGCCGCGACCTTGGAGCGATTGGAGACGACGTCGTAGCCCAGCGTATAGGCATTCGGGATGTCGTAGGGGCCGAAGGCGCAACCGGCGGCGCCGCGGATCGGCGAGCCGGGGAAGGCGCCGGCCTGCAGCCAGTAGGTACCCTGGCCCGCCACGATTGTGCCGTCCTTCTTGGCGCCGATCTTGACCTTGCTGATCGAGCCCGAGGTCGGGCCGGAGGCGCGCATCACTTCCTCGCGGCTCATCACCATCTTGACCGGAAATCCGGACTTGCGGGCTAGCACCAGCGCCAACGGCTCGAGGTAGATGATGGTCTTGCCGCCGAAGCCGCCGCCGATCTCGGCCGGAATGGCGCGGATGTCGCTTTGCTGGACGCCGGTCAGCAGGGCCGACATGGCCCGGACCATGAATTGGCCCTGGCTGGAACTCCAGATCGTGGCCTTGCCGTCGGTGACGCTCACCAGGCAGGCATGCGGCTCGATGTAGCCCTGGTGCACGGCCTCGGTCTTGAAGCTGCGCTCGACGATCACGTCGGCTTCCTTGAAGCCGGCCTCGATGTCACCCTTCTTGTGCTCGAGTGTGCCAGCGATGTTGGAGGGCTTGCCCTCGAACCTGACGTGGTCGTGCAGCGGGGTGGCGCCGGGCTTCATCGCGTCCTCGACGTCGATTGCCCAGGGCAGCACCTCGTAGTCGACCTTGATCAGCTTGCACGCCTCCTCGGCGATCCGCTGGGTGGTGGCGGCGACGGCGGCCACCGGATGGCCGTGGAACAGCGCCTTGTCGCGCGCCATCACGTTGCGGCACATCCAGCGCATGTCCTGGATGCCCAGCATCACAGGTCCCTTGTCGATCGAGAAATCGACGATGTCCTTGGACGTCATGACCGCCTTCACGCCCGGCAGCTTCTCGGCCTTCGAGGTGTCGATCGACTTGATGCGAGCGTGCGGGTGGGGGCTGCGCAGTACCTTGCCCCAGATCATGCCGGGCATGTTGGTGTCCGCGGCGTAGGACGCCCGACCCGTCACTTTGTCTGCGCCATCCGGCCGGGGGGTACGCTTGCCGATCCAATTGGTGTCTGGTTTTTCGGTCACGGTCATGGTGAAGGGTCCTGTCCGTTCGAGGAATGAGGTTTTGCCCCACAATCAGAACGGGTCACGCTCCCAAGATCAAGCGCCATGTGAAAGCTTCAGGCTCCAGCGCCCGTCATGCGGAGGGAGGACGGCCAACCAACGTCTATGGTAAGCCAACGTTGACTTATTTCGGTGTGGCCCGAAGCGGACGCCCGGATCGGGGAGGTGAAATTCATGGTGGTGCGGGCCTGGGTCGGGCGCATCGTGGCTGCATGCGTGATTGCAGCATTGCTTGGGGCAGGGGTGTATTGGTGGACCCGGCCTGTAGCGCGGCCGGCCACCGCAGCGGCGCCACCGCCGCCGGAAGTCGGAGTTGTCACGCTGACGGCGGCAGATGTGCCCCTGCCACTCCAGTTTGCCGGCCGCGTCTCCGGGTTTCGCGTCGTCGAGATCCGTTCCCAGGTAAGCGGCATCCTTCTCAAGCGTGAGTTCAACGAGGGTGCGGTCGTCAACCTGGGCGACGTGTTGTTCCGCATCGACCCCAGGTCCTACGAGGCGGCACTGGTGCGTGCGCAGGCACAGGCGGCACAGGCCAAGGCCACGCTCACGCAGACCGAGGAGAACTACAAGCGCGTCGAGGGTCTCGTGGCCCAAAAGGTCTCGGCGCAAAAATCGCTCGAGGACGCCCTTGCCGCCCGCGACCAGGCACGTGCCACGATCCAGTCGACCCAGGCCGATGTCGACACGGCCAAGCTCAATCTCGAATACACCGTCATCAAGGCTCCCGTGACCGGCCCCACCAGCGTCGTCTCGCCGCCGGAAGGCACGCTCGTGCAGGCCCAGCAGACCTTGCTGACCACGATCACGCAGCTCGATCCCGCTTACGTCAATTTCACCTTCACCGACAGCGAACTGCGCGCCCTGCAGGAGATCAACAAGTCGAGCGAACCGTTGTTCGGTCCGGACCACGTCAAGGTCGAGCTGCAATTCGGCGACGGCACGGTCTATCCGCAGCTCGGCACGGTCGACACGCGCTCGCGCACCGTCGATCCCAGGACGGGCACGATCCTGGTTCGCGCCGTCTTCCCCAACCACGAGGGCGGCCTGCTGCCGGGCCAGTTCGTGCGCGTGAACATGACTGGCATCACCATGCCCAACGCCATCGTGGTGCCGAAGGCTGCGATCTCGCAGGGGCCGCTTGGCGCCTTCGTTTATGTCGTTGAAGCCGACAACGTGGCCCGGGCGAGACAAGTCCGGCTGGCCCGCGAGCTGGATGACGGCTGGATCGTTCGCAAGGGCCTGCAGTCGGGCGATCGCATCGTGGTCGATGGTGTCATCCGCGTCAGGCCAGGCAATGTCGTCCGACCGGTACCCATCGCGCCACCGGCGACAGCCGTTGCTCCTGTCGGCGGCTCCAAGCCGTGATCTCGCTCCCATGATTTCCAAGTTCTTCATCGATCGGCCGGTCTTCGCGTCGGTCCTGTCGATCGTGATCGTGCTGGCGGGCCTGGTCGCGATGCGGGTGCTGCCGATCTCGCAGTACCCGCAGATCGTGCCGCCGGAAGTCGTGGTCTCGGCGACCTATCCCGGTGCCACTGCCGAGAATATCGCCGCTACCGTTGCCGCGCCGCTCGAGCAGCAGATCAACGGCGTCGAGCGCATGATCTACATGCAATCGACCTCGACCGGTTCGGGCACGATGAATCTCACGGTGACCTTCGAGATCGGCACCAATCCCGACCAGAACGCCATCAACGTCAACAATCGCGTGCAGCGCGCGCTGCCGCTGCTGCCAAGCGAGGTCAGCCGCCAGGGGCTGGTCGTGCAGAAGCGGTCGACGTCGATCCTGCAGGTGCTGACCATGTCGTCGCCGGGCAACCGCTACGACACGATCTACATCAGCAACTACGCACTGGTGAACGTGCTCGACGAAATTCGCCGCCTGCCGGGTGTCGGTGACGCGTCGCTGTTCGGCGCCTCCGATTATTCGATGCGCATCTGGCTCAGGCCCGACAAGGTGGCCCAGTACAACCTCACGCCCGCCGACATCGCCGCCGTGGTGCGCGAACAGAATCAGCAGTTTGCCGCTGGCCGTTTCGGCGAGGAGCCGATGAACAAGCCGCAGGTCTTCACCTATTCGGTGACGACGCCGCCCCGGCTGGTCGACCGCACCCAGTTCGAGGACATCATCATCCGGTCCGAGGAGAACGGCGGCGCCTTGCGGCTGAAGGACGTGGCCCGCGTCGAGCTGGGCGCGCTTCTCTACGGCTTTTCCGGGACTTTCAACGGCTCGCCGGCGGTTCCCATCGCCGTCTACCTGCAACCCGGCGCCAATGCGCTGCAGGTCGCGGCCTCGGTCAGGGAAACGATGGAGCGCGTCTCCAAGCGCTTCCCGGTGGGACTGCGCTACGACATTCCCTTCGACACCACACGCTTCGTCGAGGTCTCGATCGAGGAGGTCGCCATCACCTTCGTCGAGGCGATTGCGCTCGTCGTGCTGGTCGTCTTCCTGTTCCTGCAGAACGTCCGGGCGATGATCATCCCGGTCATCGCCATCCCGGTGTCGATCATCGGCACCTTTGCCGGCATGTACGTGCTGGGCTTCTCCATCAACCTGCTGACGCTGTTCGGGCTGGTTCTCGCCATCGGCATCGTCGTCGACGATGCCATCGTGGTGCTGGAGAACGTCGAGCGCATCATGTCGACACAAGGCAAGCCGCCGCGCGAAGCTGCCCTTCAGGCGATGCAGGAGGTCACCGGGCCGGTCATCGCGATCGTCCTGGTCCTCTGCGCGGTGTTCATTCCGGTCTCCTTCCTGGGCGGCCTGGCCGGGGAGCTCTACCGCCAGTTCGCCGTCACCATCGCGGTGTCGGTCGTGATCTCGGGCATCGTGGCGCTTACGCTGACACCCGCGCTAGCCGCGCTGATCTTGAAGCCGGTGCACGGTGAACCGTCTTGGCCGTTTGCGAAATTCAATCGCGGGTTCGCGTGGGTGACGGCGCGCTACACTGGCGGCGTCAGCTTCCTGCTCAAGCGCACCGTGGTGGGTGTCATAGGCTTCGTCGTCGTACTGGGGCTGGTGTTTGCGTTGTTTCAGCGCATCCCCGGCAGCCTCGTGCCGGCCGAGGACCAGGGATACGTCTTCGTGGTGACGGTGCTGCCGCCTGCCGCCGCGATCGCGCGCACGCGTGACGTCACGGCCAAGGCCACGGAAGCGCTGCAGAAGAACCCGGCGGTCGCCAACGTCGTCACCTTCTCGGGCTTCGATCTGCTGTCGCGGGCGCTCAAGTCCAATTCCGGCATCTCCTTCGTGACGCTCAAGGACTGGTCGCAGCGCAAGGATCCGAGCCAGGACGCGCGCAACGTGGCGCCGGCGATCGGCGCGATCAACGCCAACTTCCGCGACGGTGTCGTGATCGGCTTCAATCCGCCGCCGATCCAGGGCATCAGCGTCACCGGCGGCTTCGAACTCTTCCTGCAGGACCGCTCGGGTGGCTCGCTGAACGGGCTGTCGGAGGCTACGCAGAAAGTGGTGCAGGCGGCGAACCAGCGATCCGAGCTGCGCGGCGTTTCGACCACCTTCACTACCGCCGTGCCGCAGTATCGCACCGACGTAAATCGCGAGAAGGCGCGTGCGCTCGGCATCCCGATCAACGCCATCTTCGAAACGATGCAGAGTTCGTTCGGCAGCCTCTACGTCAACGACTTCTCGCTGTTCGGGCGAACCTATCGTGTCAGCCTCTCGTCGGAGGCGGATTTTCGCGAGAAGCCGGACGACCTGCGTCATGTCTTCGTGCGTGCCGAGGGCGGCGCCATGGTGCCACTCAACGAGCTGGTGACCTTTACCCGCATCCTGGGGCCCGATACAGTTGACCGCTTTAACATCTTTCCGGCGGCCAAGATCATCGGCAGCCCGGCACCGGGCTATTCGTCGGGCCAGGCGATCGCCGCCATGCAGCAGGCCGTGGCCACGACGCTTTCCAGCGACTTCAGCATCGGCTGGACAGGTGCTGCCTACCAGGAGTTGGCGACGGCGGGCACGGGTTCTCTGGGCTTCATCTTCGGCCTGGTGATGGTGTTCCTGATCCTGGCTGCACAGTACGAGCGCTGGTCGCTGCCGCTCGCCGTCCTCACCGCGGTGCCGTTCGCCGTCTTGGGGGCTCTGGTCGCCATCTGGTTGCGCGGCCTCGACAACGACGTCTATTTCCAGATCGGCCTGGTGACGCTGATCGGCCTCGCCGCCAAGAACGCCATTCTGATCGTTGAGTTCGCCTCGCAACGCTACCAGCAGGGGCTCTCAGCTTACGACGCCGCCATGGAAGCGGCGCGCCTGCGCTTCCGGCCGATCGTCATGACCTCGCTCGCCTTCATCCTGGGTGTGCTGCCGCTGGCCATCAGCGCCGGCGCGGGCTCCGCCAGCCGCCACTCGATCGGCACGGGCGTGATTGGCGGCATGATCGCGGCGACCTTCGTCGCCATCCTGTTCGTGCCGCTGTTCTTCAGTCTGCTGACGCGGAAAAGGGCAGGGAAGCCAGCGGCCGAGGTTCCTGAAATGAAAAGCGGCAACTAGCCCAACGCCCACGGAGGCCCGATGCAGCGAGTCGCCACCGGCTACGGCCTGATCGAAGGCCCCGTCTGGGATCCGGCCCGCGGTCTCTATTTCAGCGATGTCATCAACGGTGGCGTCCATCTGTTGAATGGCGCCGGAGCCGTGTCGCTGGTTGTGCCGAAACGGCGCGGCATCGGTGGCATGGCCCTGCATGAGAAGGGCGGGCTGGTGGTGGGCGGACGCGACATTGCCTGCGTGTCACTCTTGAGAGCTGGGGGCGATGGCACGACACGTACCCTGCAGTCGCTCGACGCCATTCCCGGCGCGACCGGCTTCAACGACCTCACGACCGATCGCGCGGGCCGCATCTATGTCGGCTCGCTCGCCTACCGCGTGTTCGGCGGCGAGGTGCCCAGGCCCGGGCATCTGCATGTCATCGATCTGGACGGCAGGATGCGCACCCTGTCGGACGGTGTGCTGCTCACCAACGGCCTCGGCTTCTCGCCCGACAGCAAGCGCCTCTATCACAGCGATGCCCGCGCGCCGCTGGTGTGGGCCTACGACGTGAGGGAGGGCGGCTCGGTCGGTCCGTGGCGCAAGTTCGCGGCGCTCGGCGACGATGGCGTCCCCGACGGCCTGAAGGTGGCGAGCGACGGCTCTGTCTGGGTGGCCGATGCCCACGGCGGGCGCGTCGCGGTGTTCGATGCAGACGGCACGCACCGCCGCGACATCGCGGTGCCCCTGCCGATGGTCACCAGCCTCTGTTTCGCCGGCGACGATCTCTGCGATCTCTATGTCGTCACCGGTTCGCGCGGCGGCACGTCGGAGAATTGCGGGAGCATCTTTCGCACGCGGGTCGAGGTTGCGGGGCTGGCGCTGCCGCCGGCGCGGGTGGCCCTCTGACTCCAGTGGCATTCCCCGCCCTCCGGGCGCAAGGTGGATCGCGTTTTCTGCGAGCCGGAGAAAGTTAGAGAGCCATGGCGCTGCAACAGTCGCTGATCTGCAAGGGTTGCTGGCAGACGATGCGGGTGCCGGTCGTCCTGCGCGGCGTGCTGTCGGCGCCGTTCCGTGTCGTTGGCCTGCGCCCGAGCCGAATGAATCCGAACACCTGCACCCTGTGCGAGCTCATGTTCAAGCGGGTGATGAAGGCCACAAAGGTCACGATGGATGCCACCATCCTGTTCGCCGACCTCCGCGCCTACACCAGCCTCTCGCAGGCATTGTCGGCGGCCGACATGGCGAGCGTCCTCGATGCCTTCTACGACGAATGCGCAGGGGCCATCTGGGAGTTCGACGGGCTGCTCAACAAGACCATCGGCGACGCAGTGATGGCGGTGTTCAATTTTCCCATCAAGCAGCAGGACCACGCCCGGCAGGCGGTGCTGGCCGCCCGCGAGATTCAGCGCCGCTGCACCGCGAGGCAAGCCGAGTTCGCCGAACTTCTGGGCCGCACCGGCATGGAATTCGGCATCGGTATCGGCATCGATTCCGGTGAACTGAGCTTCGGCGAATTCGGCCGCTCGCATCGCGACCTGACGGCGATCGGCACCGTCGTGAACATGGCCTCGCGTGCCCAATCGGCCGCCGCCGCCGGCGAGATCCTGGTAACCGGAGCTGTCTATCAGCGCGTCCGCGCCGATATGCCGGGCGGCACGGCCAAGAAATACCAACTGAAGGGCTTCGATCGTCCGGTCGAACTCTACACCGCTTGAGGGGCAAGTGAATGACGTCGCAGCGCTAAGCACGATGCCTCTCTACACCAGCCTCGATCGTATCGAGCGCGGGCTGGCCGCACTGGGCATCGGTCCCGGCGATCCGATCCGGCCGGAGCAACTCTTTCCTCTCGACCAATGGCACTATCACGGCGCCGATGCCGTCGCTGCCGCGGCTCGGGCGCTCGGGCTCGGACCGTCGAGCCACGTGCTCGATGTCGGCGCGGGCGTCGGCGGTCCGGCGCGTTACCTCGCCCATGCCGTGGGATGCCACGTCACCGCGCTCGAACTGCAGCCGGCGCTGCATGGCATCGGCGTCGATCTCACGCGACGCTGTGGCCTCGCCGATCGCGTTACGCATCGCTGCGGCGATGCGCTCAGCTATCCGCTGCCGCCGGCATCCTTCGACGCGGTCGTGAGCTTCCTGGCCATCCTGCATATCCCGGATCGTTCGCGCCTGTTTTCGCGGCTCGCCGGCGTGCTGCGTCCGGGCGGGCGCTGCTATGTGGAAGATCTCTGCCAGCGCGCGCCCTTCTCCCCGCGCGATCTAAGAGATCTCCGCGCCGTCGTGTGCGGCGTCACCGTGACGGGTCCGGGGGACTATGCGGCTGATCTAACGGCGGCTGGCTTCGTCGACGTAGTGGCAACCGACCTGACGGACGATTGGGCGCCCTATGCCGCCGAGCGGCTGGCGGCGTGGCGACAAAATCACGGCGCCTATGCCTGCGTGCACGGCGAAGGGGCCTACGCCGCGCAGGAGCGCTTCTACAGCGTCATCGCGCGTCTCTACGACAGCGGCAGCCTGGGCGGCATTCGCCTGGAGGCCGCGGCCTGACGTGTCACTTCGCCGGCCGGCCCAGGACCTCGGCCGTATGCTCGCCGAGCCGGGGCGAGGGGCGTGCGGAGCGGGGGCGTACATGGTCGAAGGTGATCGGCAGGCCGACGACCTTGGGGCCTCCCTCCGGAAGCTGCTGCACCAGCTTCGACGCCGCGAGCTGCTCGCTGGTCGCCACCTCGCCGATGTCGTTCACCGGCGCGCAGGGGACGCCGGCCTTGTCCATGGCCGCCAGCCAATGCGCCCGCGTCTGCTGCTTCAGCGTCGCCGAGATCATCGGCAGCAGCTCGGCCTTGTGGGCCACGCGCTCGGCGCTCTTCGCAAAGCGCGGATCGGTGGCCCAGTCGGGCCGCCCCAGCACCGCCGCGCAGCGCGCCCACAACCGGTCGTTGCCGGGCGCGAGGCAGATCGGATGGTCGGCGGTCTCGAACGTCTGGTAGGGCACGATCACCGGGCTGCCGGTGCCGTGGCGCTGTGAGATGGTGCCGTTGGCGATGTAATTGTTCACTGAGCCTTCGACCCAATGTACCGCCGAGTCGAACAGCGAGGTGTCGACCAGGCAGCCCTTGCCGGTCTTGTCGCGCATGCGCAGCGCCGCCAGTGCGCCGATGGCGCAGAACATGCCGGTCGCCTTGTCGTTGATCGAGGCGCCGCAGAATGTCGGCGGATCCTCGGCCCGGCCGGTGATGCTCATCATGCCGCCATAGGCCTGCAGCAACGGGTCGAAGCCCGGTTTCATTTTTAGCGGCCCCTCGTAGCCGAAGGCCCAGATCGAGCAGTAGATCAGCCGTGGATGCTGCTTCAGCATCGCCTCGGGGCCGATGCCGATCTCGTCGACCACGCCGGGGCGCAAATTCTGGATCAAGATGTCGGCGCCCTCGCAGAGCTTGTTCAGCGCCTCGAGGTCGGCCGGCAGTTTCAGGTCGAGCACGACCGAGCGCTTGTTGCGGTTCTGGCTGTGGAAGTAGAGCGACGCGCCGTCGTGGGCGAACGGAGGGCCCCAGATACGCGCGTCGTCGCCCTCGGGCTTCTCGATCTTGATCACGTCAGCGCCCATGTCGGCCAGCAGCACCCCGGCGAGCGGGCCGGCCAAAGCCTGCCCGACCTCGATCACGCGAATTCCCTCGAGCGGTAGTGTCACGATGCCTCTCTCTCCGACGCTGTACCCTGCGATGTTGGTAATGAGATGGCGGGCCCGCGTAAAGATCGCGTTCCTCACCGCGAAGCGGCGACGGGAAAGGGCTTACTGCCTTATAGTCCCACCCAAGAAAACAGGAAGGACACCAGGATGCGGCTGCTGATCGAGCACGCGACGGTCTGGGACGGCAGCGGCGCGGTGCCGTTTCCGGGCCAGGTATTGATCGAGGGCGAGCGCATCGTGGCGGTGGCGCCGGCCGGCGAGGCCGTGTCGGCTGCCGAGGGCGCGGCGCGGATTGACGCCGGCGGAAAATTCCTGATGCCCGGCTTGGTCGAAGGCCATGCCCATCTTTCCTTCGTCGACACGCCGCGCGGCACTGCGCTGGGAGAACTGCCGCCCGAGGACCACGCACTCCTCACCATGGATGCCGCGCGGAAATTGCTGGGTGCCGGCTTCACCAGCGCCTGTTCGGCGGCGGCAGCCAAGATCCGCCTCGACGTCGCGGTGCGCGACGCCATCGAGCGCGGCCACACGGATGGGCCGAGGCTGCTCGCGGCCAGCCCCGAACTCACCGTCACCGGTGGCCTGGGTGACGGCCGTCGTCTGCACCTGCACCAGGACAGTTTCGGTGTTGCCGTCGATGGGCCCGACGAGGTCCGGCGCATGGCGCGGCTCTGCCTGCGCGAGGGCTGCGACACCATCAAGCTCAATATCTCGGGCGATGTCGGCACCGAGTCGGCGCTGGCCGAAGCCACGGTCATGACCGATGCCGAGGTCGCGGCCGGTGTCGAGGCCGCCCACACGATCGGCCGCCGGGTCGCCGCCCATGCCCGCGCTTCCAACTCGGTGAAGCTGGCACTGCGCCATGGCGTCGACATCATCTATCACTGCGACTTCGCCGACGACGAGGCGCTCGACATGCTGGAGGCCGCCAAGGACCGCGTCTTCACCGGCCCGGCGATCGGTCTCGTGGTGAACCGGCTGGAGAGCCTGCGCGGCGACAATTCGGTGCAGGGCCAAATCGCTCTCGAGCGGCTGAAGCCGCTCTACGAGGCGACCTGCCGCGTGCACGTCGAGATGCGCAAGCGCGGCATCCGCATCGTGATCGGCGGCGACTACGGCTTCGCCGCCACCCCGCAGGGCACCAACGCGCGCGACCTCGACCACTTCGTGACGCACTTCGGTTTCAGCGCCGGCGAGGCGCTGCAGGCCGCGACTCGCACCGGCGGCGAGATCATGAAGCGCGGCCACGAGCTCGGCCAGATCCGGCCGGGCTTTCTCGCCGACCTGCTGCTGGTCGACGGCGACCCGCTGCACGACGTGCGCGTGCTGCAGGACAAGGCGCGGCTCGCGATGATCATGAAGGGCGGCGTGCGCTACGAGCCGTGCGAGGGCGCGCCGCATGTGCGGCGGCTGCACTGAGGGAAGCGATTGCTGTGGCGTAACTGTCGCTGCCACGCCAGAGAGCTGGTCGTACCGCCGGACTCCGGCTTCAGCCCTTTAGTAATATCTGCAGGGCCTGCTGGTAGGCGATCTCTGCCCGAACCTTGAGTTCAGGCAGCGTGCAGCTGCCGATCGGGTGTTGGACCTTCACGACCGGATAGTCGGGCAGACCGAGCACGCGCGCGATGTTCCGCACTGTCACCTCGAAAGGCGCGGTGCAGATCGCCACGGCGCGCTTGCCGTGCTGTTCGAAGCTGATGCTGTCGTGCAGACTGCACGTTGAGCAGGAACCTCAGTCCCCCAGGCCGGTGATGAGGAAGTCGACCTCCTGCGCGAGCTGGACGAGGGTTGGCGCCGGTGCAGGTGCGCTCGCATTCTTCTTCGAGACGACGGTGCGCACGGTGCAGCCATGGCGCTCGACAAAGAGCTGGGCGACTTCGCGCAGCATCTCGTCGGCGTTGAGCTTGCCGTTCTCGAGAATGCCGATCCGGAGCCCATCGAGGCCCGCCAGCGGCGGTGCGCGAAAGGCCTTGCGTTTGGGCGTCGTCGACATCGGTGAATAGAGCTGCATGGAAGGGACTCCTTGATCTTCTATTGTTTTGCGCCAGCGGGCGTCGCGGCGATGGCATTGTGCTGCATGATCGAGCTTCGGCCGCGGCTCCATGACGGGATGAAACAGGAATGACCGCCGGCGTCACCGCCGCCCATGGTCACGAGGATGTCGTCCGGCCGCAGGCCGCGATGCATGAAGCCCGCCACGGCAAGCGCCGATGCGCCTTCGCCGTGCTGGGCGTCGTACTCGCGGTCGCGGTACTTGCCGGCGCCCTTCATGCCCTCGACGGAGCGTCTGGCGGTGGCGAAGAGGAAGTCCTGTACTTTCTCGCGCGACCAGCCGGCGTCGGCCACGATCTTCATATGCTCGGGCGCCAGGATCACCACGCTTTGGCCGAGGGTGATGCAGCCATAGTTGGCCATGGTATCGGCGACCGAGATCAGGATCTCCTCGGGCTTGTTGCCGCCATGGTTCTCGACATTCGCGAAGCCGCCGCCGGCGAAGACGGTAACGCTCGACGTGCCCTTGGCGTAACCCTGCGCCTCGCACAGCAGCGGCCACGGATTGCCGCGCGCGCGTTCGGCGATGCAGAAGCTGTACTTGCCCGGATTGCCCTGGGTCGACTTGTCCGAGATGCCTGGCAGCATCTGAAAGACGTTGCGCAGGATGAGTCGTACCGCGCGGCCGATCGTGCCGTTGGCGCGATTGCCGGGGCCGAACAGGTTGACGTCCGAGTTCATGCCGATCTCGTCGGCTAGGGGGCCGCTCACGATGATCAGCGGCGCCGAGCCGCCGGTGCTGGCGGTCGAGCCGTGAAAATTGAACTCCGTGCGGTCCATCGCCTCGAAGGCGGCGACGATCACCGGGAAATATTCCGGAAGGCATCCGGCCATCACCGCATTCGCGGCGGCGGCGTGCAGTGAGAGATCGAGGCCGGTGGCCGGATGGTGCGCGATCACCGTCTCAGCGGGCCGCGTCTCGGCCGCCAGCATGGCTTTCACGCGCTCGACGGCAGGCGGCACAACCGGCAGGCCGTCGGTCCAGCCCTGCTCGTAGCACCAGTCGATGGCGGCGAGCAGGTCGTCGGGGGCTTCGTGTATGCGAGGCTTTACTGCTGACAAGGCCTGCCCACCCTCACTCGACCTTGGCGCCGACGCTCAACACGAGCGTCTTCCACTTCACCAGTTCGCCCGGCAACAAGGCGCCGAATTCCGGACCCGGCATGAAATCGAGTTCCTGGCCGCCGCTTTCCATCGACTCGCGGAAGGCCGGATCCTTCAGGGCTTTCGTGAGGGCTGCGACGATCGCCCGTCCCACCTCGGGTGGCGTGCCTGCCGGCGCCACCAGGCCCAGCCATCCTTCCAGACTGAAGCCCTTGGGCAGGGCCTCGAGCAGGGTCGGCGTGTCGGGCAACTGGCGCGACCGCTTCGATCCCGTCGTCGCGAGCGCGCGCAACGTCTTCTGCTGGACTTGCGACAGGGCGGTGTCGAAGGTCGGGAAGCCCACCTGGACCTGGTTGGCCAGCAGGGCGCGGACGGTCTCGGGTGCGCCCCGGTAGGGCACATGCACATAGTCGATGCCGGTCGCCTGCCGGAAAGCCTCGGCGGCCAGATGCGCGGGACTGCCGGACCCGCCAGAGCCATAAAACAGCTTGCCGGGATTGGCCTTGGCGAGATCGATGAATTCGCCGACGGTCTTCGCCGGGCTTTCGAGAGGTACCACCATCATGTGCCCGCCGCGCACCAGCAGGCAGATCGGTGTGAAATCCTTCACCGGGTCGTAGTTGACCTTGGCATAGAGCGCCGGGTTGATGACGTGGCTGTTGGCCATCATGAGTAGCGTGTAGCCGTCCGGGGCGGCACGTGCGGCCTGCTCCGCGCCGATGTTGCCGGCGGCGCCCGGCTTGTTCTCAACGATAAACTGCTGGTTCAGCTCCTGCGTTAGCCGCTGCGCCACCCGTCGCGCGGTGGTGTCGGGAGATCCGCCGGCCGTGAAGGGAACGATGATGCGAACGGGCTTGTCGGGAAACTGCGCCGACGCCTGTCCCGAGAAAGCGAACAGGGCCGCGGCCGAGAGTAGCATTGTCCTGCGCATCATGACCTCGCGTGGTGGGGGGTGGTTGTTCGCACGCGCTCGCGGCCTCCGAAGTGAGTCCGCCGGCGCGCGATACGCTACGCGATCAAACCCGGCGGAACCGGTGTGTAGGATTTCCTGGTCACGAGATTGGCCATCACCTTGTCCGGGCCGCCGCGCGACTCGACCAGCAAACGTTGGGCTTCGTTGGCGCGCCGGTCCACGACCTCGGGATCGAGAATGGCGCGAAGCTTCTTCTCGAAGGCCCGAACGGTCTCGCCATGGCCGGGATCTCCGGCAAGGTTGGTACCTTCCTCGGGGTCTGCTTCGAGATCGAAGAGCTCGGCCTCGTAGCCCACGTAGTAGATGTATTTGTAGCGGCCCTGGCGGAGCATGTACGACGCCGAGGGAGCGCCGGCCGCATGATACTCGCTGAAGGCAATACGCTCCTCGTTGTCGGGCGCGGCCGCGATGTCGATCAGGGACTCACTGTGGGAGTCCGGCGACCTGAACGGCAGGCCGGCGGAATGCAGGATGGTGGCGTGCGCGTCGGCGAGCGTGACCGGTGTCCGGCAGACCCTGTTCGCGGAAATGTCCGGGCCGGCGATGATGAAAGGCACACCGCCAGCTTCCTCATAGTGGTTCGACTTGCCCCACAGCCCGCGGGCACCGACGTTATCACCGTGGTCCGACGTATAGAGGACTCGCGTGTTTGCGGTCTGCCCGCTGGCGGCAAGCGCGCCCAGCACCTTGCCGACCTGGGCATCCATGAAGCTGCACAGGCCGAGATAGGCGGCGATGGCAACGCGCTGCTGGTGGCCGCCTGTCGCCCCGTTGGGATCCGGCGCGAAGTAGTGGGAGAACCAGGGGTGCGGCCGGAAGCCCGATCCCGCTGCGAACTTCGCCTCGGGAATTTCGTCGACCGGGTAGAGGCGAAAGAATTCCTCGGGAGCGATGAGCGGGTAATGCGGCGTGACGAAGCTCACGAACAGAACCCAGGAGGCCGCGCGGCGGTCCGGCTCCGCGAGCCAGCGGCAGGCGATGTCGGCGATGCGCCGGTCGTATTCGGTGTATTCACTCTCGCCGGGACCCGCGTCCTTGGTGATGCTCGCTTCCTGCCGGGGCGGAACCGTGAAGGCCGGGAACTGCCGGCGGATCGAAAGCTGGACCATCCCGATGCCGTCCTTGATGTGCATCGGGACATGCTGGCGGTCGAGGCCGACGGGATCCTC
>JAUXST010000844.1 GCA_030679805.1 Reyranella sp.
GCCGGGACGTCGGGCAACACCATGGTGTCGCCGTCGCCGATCACGGCCGTCGCTGCCTTGTGGAAGCAATTGATGGCGGGCTTCTCGGGCAAGGTGCCGTCTTCCATGTAGTTGACCGCCATGCAGTCGATGTTGCCGGGCCGCGGCACCGGCGGGCGGAGCTGCACGCTCGAGAGCGCGACGCCTTTGCCGGAGCTGGCAGCCTGCTCGACTTTGGCCTTGCGGGCGTCCCAGTCGGCGATCAGGCCGACGATCAGGTCGCGGGTGTCGCGATGCGGCAGGTCCTTCACTGTGTCGGTGATGTCGACCACCTGGTCGCCCTTGATGACGCCCAGGCGCCAGTCGTTGAAATAGCAAAGCTTCACTTCTTCTCTCCCTCTTCAAGTACCGACTTGGCGACGCCCGCCGCCGACATGGCCGTCGGCCAGCCGGAATAGAACGCCATATGCGTGATGACCTCAACGATCTCGTCCTTGGTCACGCCGTTGTCGATGGCGCGGGCGACGTGGCCGCGCAGCTGCTCGGTACGGTTCATGGCGACCAGGGCCGCACAGGTGATCAGGCTGCGGTCACGCTTGGAAAGGCCCGGCCGCTCCCAGACGTCGCCGTAGACGACCTTCTCGGTGAGATCGATCAGCTTGGGCACGAACGACCGCACGGCGTCGCGGGCATTGGGAACAGGTGGCTTGGACATCGTTTCTCCTTTCAAAATCAGGGGCTGGCGTGGCCGAGGAACCGTTCCGGCGGCCGTTCGCCCCATTGCGACTGGAATCCCTCCTCGGCGCTCAGCAGATGGCCGCCGTTGGCGGCGTTCAATCGGTCGGTGTCGGCCCAGCGCTCATGCACGCGGCCCCACGGATCGCACCAATAGTCGTAGACCTGGCTGCCCAGCAGATGGCGGCCAATGCCCCACATGTGGTCGTACTTGCCCAGCCGCTTGATGTACTCGTGATCCTGGAAGACGCAATCGATGTCCTGCACCTCGTAGGAGACGTGGTTCAACCCGGCCCGGGCGTTGTGGTTGCAGAAGAAGACGTGATGATCGACATACTCGGCGCCGCGGTCGAGCCGGTTGAACGAGCCGATGATGTTTTCCTTGTCGCCGGCATAGACGTCGTCGGAGCGGATCATGCCCAGCGTCTCGCGGAACCACGCCACGGTCTCCTTGACCTTGGGCGTGGACAGCACGCCGTGCCCGATGCGCTGGATCGACGTCGGTGACCTGGACAGCCGCATCACCTTGCCGGCGCGACGCACGGGTTCACGGGCACTGTTCAACTCGTCGCGCGCGACCTTGATCGGCGCCACGCGCTCCTGCCCGGCAATGACCTCGATCCGATAGCCGTTGGGTTCGGTGAGCCGCACGCGCTTGCCGCCGCCCGGCTCGTCGACGGTCTCGATGCCCGAGGCGCCGGGCAGCTTGGCGAGGCGCTTCAGGTCGTCCTCGTCAGCCGCGTGATAGGCGAAGCCGATGAACTTCGTGCCGCCCTTCTGCGCCACATGCAGGTGATGATGATCGTCGGTGCCGCGCATATAGAGCGCGTCGGGCGTGCGCTCGGCCCGCACCAGGCCGAAATGGGTGAGAAACTCCTCCATCTCGTCGAGGTCGGGCGCTTCCATGCGGGGGAAGGCAAATTCAGCAACCTTGATCGCTACCATGATGCTCCTCCGGGTATCGGTCCTATGATGCCTTGAACTTGTCGGGCAGGCGCTCCTCGTTGCCGAGCGCCACACGGCGCACGCCTTCGCTGTCGGGGCTGGCCGGGAAGCCGTCCTTCGAGCGCGGCGCGGGAATCTCCACGACCCTGTTGGACAGCCGGCCCACGCCCGTCACCTCGACGTCGATCGTATCGCCCACCTCGAGCGGCCGCGAATTGGCGGGCGTGCCGGTCAGCAGGATATCGCCCGGCAGGAAAGTCATGTGCCGCGCCAGATCGGCGATCAGGTAGCCGCAATCGAAGATCTGCTCGCTGACCGCACCTTCCTGGACCATCTTGCCGTTCTTGTAGGAGCGCAGGGTCGCCTTGCGGACATCGACGCCCGACACCAGGCCCGGTCCGATCGGGCAGAAGCCGTCCATGCCCTTCACACGGAGCATCGAGCCCGAATCGGTGTCGCGAAAATCATGGCAGCCGAAATCGTTCGACGGCGCGAATCCCGCGATGCAGCCCCAGGCCTCTTCGCGCGTGACGTTGCGCGTCACCTTGCCGAACACGACGGCCATTTCACCCTCGTAGTTCACGTACTTGTAGCCGGCTGGCCGGATCAGCTCGCCGCGATGGGCGTTCAGCGCCGTCAGCGGCTTCTGGAAATAGGTCGGCGTCTTGGGCGGCACCCGCGTATTGTTGAATTCGTAGTAGCGCGAGATGTAGTTTACGTGCACGCAGATGATCTTGGTCGGCGTGCATGGCGGCAGATGGACGACGTCCTTCTCGTCGCAGGTCCGGCCGTCGGCGAAGACGATCTTGCCGTCTCTGAATTCCACCCAATGCTCGCTGCCGTCCTTGACGACGTGGCGGATTTCCTTCCGCGGCCCCTCCAAAACGCTCATCCGACTGCTCCCTACTTCTTCGCCTGTTGAATAGCCCGCCACACGTTCTGCGCGGTGGCGGGCATGGCCACGTCCTTGACGCCGAGCGGTGCCACGGCATCCAGCACCGCGTTCATTACCGCCGGCATGGCGCCCACCGTGCCCGCTTCGCCCGCGCCCTTGGCGCCCAGTGGATTGTACTTGGTGGGCACCGGGTTGCTCTTGACCTCCATGCTGCAC
>JAUXST010000272.1 GCA_030679805.1 Reyranella sp.
TGAGGGCGGCGGCCAAGCTTGCTGCTGTCTCGATCTGGAGAAGCCCGCCGCGTTCCGCCCGCTGAACGGTGCGGACGCTGGCATTGCTCATGAAGGCGAGCTTTTCCTGCGTCATGGCCAACTGCGTCCGCAGCTTGGTCACCTTTTCCCCATCACATTTCACCTTGGACATGTCCATTATCCTAGTCTTCGCAGCCTGACTTCACCACGCCTTCGATATGCCGTAGGCACGCCACTACGACGCCACTCCACCGGAAGACCGTCATCGACCTGCCAAAACCTCGAAGGTGGGGGCACCAGCATCACCCGCCTTGCCATTTGGGTATCGATACTGGACAATATTGATTGATCTAGATGGCACTCTATATTCGGATTTCTTGGGATTGACTTTTTACTCGGAACGTGTATATTGAGATTATGACATCGACTATTCCCATCACAGAAGACGACAAGAAGGCGCTGACTTCACTCGTCTACCGGTATCACCTCACGTCTTTTCGCCGGGCGGACGACCGCGAGCTCATCAAAGAGTTGGAAAAGCAGGTGGCGAATCGGACTGCTGACCTCGTCCGCATCGCCTCGGCCCTGACGATCTTCGGTATCGACATCAGCAAGAAGGGCGATTCTCAGACGAATTTCTGGAGGGACGTCGAGAAGACGGTAGGTACTCAAGAATATTACGAAGCCCTTAACCGTGCTCGTGCTGAGATGGGACGGAGCCCATACGACCCGAGAACTCGCTTTGGAGGTGGTGAAGAACTGGTCGAAACCCCGAACTCCGAAGCTGAAACCCCTACCTCCGAAGGAACTGTGCGGGACCTCGTACTTAGCAGCTTAGCTTCAGCGGGCAGCGAAGGGAGGAAGGCTTCAGCCATTCGAATCGAAATCGAAGCTCAAAGGGGCACCAAGCTTCATGAGAAAACCGTGGGCATGACTCTGTACCGGCTATCCCAGGAGACGCCGCCTCGCGTACACCGCCGAGGAAGAACGTGGTTCCACGTCGAGCCGGGTACGGCTTTGACCGGCGCGAATGATGAGCAAAACACAAGGGAAGGGCCAAAAATAAAAGGCGGCCATTAGGCCGCCCGAAATTTCATCTTGGGTGGAGCTTGCCAAGATGATCGCTTAGCGACCTACCTCGGGCGCGCCACTCCATATGTGTCCTAGCAGCCACATACATAGTGTTTACTGAGGCAGTTAGCAAGTGAAACGACGTCTCCCGAGGGAGGGTCAAGATGGCGAAACAACGCCGCTTGAAGCCACCGCCTACAGGATACCGGTACGTTTTCCGGGCATCCCGGCGGAACCCGAAAACGGGGCGCATCGAATATGCGTCAGCGTTCGGGCTGAAGGCTTGGCCGATTTTGGTTAAGCTGTAGAGCGAAGTAGTTCGTTCGAATATTGCCACTTGTCAGGTGGGGGAGCCGGGTCGCTAGCGTGACCCGGCTTTTTTGTTCGTCTCGCTTTTCCTCAAGTGCCCGAGGACAGTAGAGGCGATGGCGAGCCGTGGGGTGCTAGGACTACCCGAACGCCTCTTCCCAGGTCCCGCGCGTGGAAGCCTTGGAGTATTCGGTCGAGCGGTTCTCGAAGAAGTTGGTGTGCTCGATGGCGCCCAGCATCTGGTCCATCCACGGCAGCGGGTTCTTGGCGTCCTGACGGTAGATCGGCTGCAGGGTGAGCTGCTGCAGGCGGCGGTCGGCGATGAAGCGGATGTAGCGCTTCACGTCGGTCGCGGTCATGCCCTCGATGCCGCCCATCTCGAAGGCGAGATCGACGAAGGCGTCCTCGTGGTCGACGATGGTCGAGCAGGCGACATAGAGCTCGCGCTGCAGCGCCTCGGTCCAGACCTCGGGGTTCTCCTGGATGAAGGTGCGGAACAGGCGGATGATCGAATTGCAGTGCAGCGTCTCGTCGCGCACCGACCACGTCACGATCTGGCCCATGCCCTTCATCTTGTTGAAGCGCGGGAAGTTCATCAGCATGGCGAAGCTGGCGAAGAGCTGCAGGCCCTCGGTGAAGGCGCCGAACACGGCCAGCGTCTTGGCAATGTCGGCCTTCGAGTCGACGTTGAAGTTCTGCATGTAGTCGTACTTGTCCTTCATCTCCTTGACGGTGAGGAAGACCGAGTACTCCGTTTCCGGCATGCCGATGGTGTCGAGCAGATGGCTGTAGGCGGCGATGTGGACCGTCTCCATCGAGGAGAAGGCGGCCAGCATCATCTGCACTTCCGTCGGTTTGAAGACCCGCGAATAGTGCTTCATGTAGCAGTTGTTCACCTCGACGTCGGCCTGGGTGAAGAAGCGGAAGATCTGCGTCAGCAGATTGCGCTCGCTATCCGTCAGCCTGTTGCGCCAGTCCTTGACGTCGTCGGCCAGCGGCACTTCCTCCGGCAGCCAATGGATGCGCTGCTGGGTCAGCCAGGCATCGTAGGCCCACGGATAGTGGAAGGGCTTGTAGATCGGCTTGGAGTCGAGAAGGGACATGGCATTTGACCGGTCAAACGGTGAAGCGAAAAATCCCCCGCC
>JAUXST010000847.1 GCA_030679805.1 Reyranella sp.
CGGGACCGGTCGGCATCACGCTGCAGTACCAGGTGGCGCCGAATGGCACTGGAGAGGTGGCCGGCCGCTTCGATCTGAAGCCGTCCAAGCTCACGATACAGCCACTGCTCTGGTCGAAGAATCCGGGGATCGATGCCCAACTCACGATGGCGCTGAAGCTTGCGGTCGGCGGCAAGCTCGTGACGGCCGATTTCGATGGTCGTGGCAACGGCCTGCAGGGCAAGGGCCAGGTGAAGTTTTCCGGCGACAACGCCGTGCAACAGGTCACCCTCCAGCAGTTCAAGATCGGCCAGACCGACATCGCGCTCGACTGGCAGCGTGGCCCGGGTGGCGTCACGGTGAACCTCAGCGGCAAGGCTGTGGAACTGCAACGCGTGCGTGACATGTTCAAAGCACGGGACGAAATCGCCAAGAAGGACCCGGCCGGCGCAGCGGCGTCTGCGCACGCCAGCACCAAGATTACGGTGAAGCTCGATCAGATCCAGGTAAAGCGCGGTACGCTCGGTTACCTCAACGGGCGACTCGACCTGGTGGGCGACCGCATCGCTTCGGCCGACATGACGCTGGGCGGCGGCAAGGGTTCGACCTTCCGTGTCACCCCGGCCGGCAAGAACCGGAACTTCTTCTTCTACGTCGCCGACTTCGGGCAGCTGCTGAAGGACGCCGGCTGGATGGACGGCTTGGTCGGCGGATATCTCCACATCGAAGGCCACTTCAACGATTTGTGGGCCGATCCGCCCTTCGAGGGCTTCCTGAAGATGGGGACGTACCGCCTCCAGGTGGTGACGCCGCGTGCCGGGGTCGGCACGCTGAATTCCGCCATCGAGGGTCTCAGTCGCGCCGGCGATGCCATCCAGCAGTTCGACAACCTGGAAGCCAAGCTCACCAAGGTTGCCGACCGCGTCAACGTGAAGGACGGTCGGACCAGCGGCCGCTCGATCGGCCTCACGACCCATGGCTGGCTCGATCTCGGCAGCGAGACGGCGCAGCTGCGCGGCGTGGTGGTGCCGGCATTCGCTCTCAACAACCTGCTGTCGAACGTGCCGCTGCTCGGGCCGCTGCTCACCGGCGGCAAGGACGGCGGCTTGTTCGCGATCTCCTACAGCCTCGAAGGCCCGTTCGACGACTTGAAGAGCAATGTCAGCATGATGTCGGCCGTGACACCCGGCGTTCTGCGCGAGATCTTCAATGCGCCACCCGATAGCGGCACGCCGGCGCCGCCGAACAAGGAAATGGAACGCGCGCCCTAGACGGCGCGCACCAGCACGTGCCGCTTGCGGCCGGCCGACAGCTTGAGCGTGCCCGACCCGTCGAGGTCGCTCTCGCCGACCAGCGCCGCGTCGCCGGCGATGGATTTGTCGTTGAGGCGCCCGCCGCCGCCCTTGATCAGCTTGCGCGCTTCGTTGCGGCTCTCGACGAGGCC
>JAUXST010000851.1 GCA_030679805.1 Reyranella sp.
GTCACCGCCGCGGCCTTCGGCGGGTTGAGCCTCTACGGCTACACCACCCAGCGCGACCTGACGGCGATGGGCAAGTTCCTGTTCATGGGCGTCGTCGGCCTGATCCTGGCCGGCCTCGTCAACATGATCTGGCCGTCGGGCACGATGAGTTTCGTCATCTCCGCCGCGGGCGTCCTGATCTTCTCGGGGCTCATCGCCTACGACACCCAGAAGATCAAGGAACAGTATGCCGGCGCCTGGGGCTCGGACACCGCCGAGAAGGTCGCCATCTTCGGCGCCTTGAGCCTCTACCTCGACTTCGTGAACCTGTTCCAGTTCCTCATGATGTTCCTGGGCCAACGACGCTAGCGCTGGGGCGCGCCACTCAAGGGCGGAGCAGCCGTGTTTCAACGACGTCTTGTCGCTTTGGCTTCGGCGCTGCTGATCCTGCTGGCGAGCCTGGGCCCGGCGCAGGCGCAGGGTTCGCAAGGTTCGCAAGGTTCGCAAGGCTCAGGGGCATCGCCCTATCTGTTCGAGCTGCTGGCGAAGCCTGCGTTCAGGCGTTCGTTCGAGGCGATGCTCGGCCATGAGAAGAACGTCGACGGCTGGCTGGCGCGCTACAGCATCGACAGGAACGGCCCCGCCGCGCCCAGCCAGATCTACCAGACCGACGGCAAGCCAGAGATCGGCGGCTGGGTGTGCGAGACGCACAACTGCGGCCCCAACCGGTTCTTCTATCTGTTTTCCCAGGACGGCAGCCGGGTCGTCGGCCTCCAGATCAAGGACAACGCCCGGCGCTGGTTCGGCAATCCGGGCCCCGCCGAAAGGAATACGCTGCTCCAGGTCGTCGACGGCTGAAGTCCTCGTCGCACCTTGCCACGCTTGCTTGGTCTGGCGCATCTTCCCCGCCCTGATCGAACGACCACCATCCCCAAAGGGCCTGCGCCATGAAACCGACCGACGTCCTTATCGACCGCCATCCCGGCCGCTCCAGCCAGACGATCGGCATCGCGCGGGCGTTGGGCGCGGACCCGGACCTGATCCACGAGCCGTCGGTCGGCGTCGTCGGCACCAAGGGCGACAGCCAGTGCTATCTCGGCGTCCTGGCCAAGGTCGACGCCATCCACGAGCGGCTGAAGGCGCGCGTCGGCGCGGGCCAGGGCCAGCTGAAACTGCGCCTGGTCCAGCCCGAGTTCACCATCGCCACCTCCGACGGCATCAGGAACGGCACGCGCGAGATGCGCTACTCGCTGATCGGCCGCGAAGTGACCAACGATGCGCTGTGCGAGCATCTGAGCGCCACGGGCCTTGCCGGCACGATCGCGGTCGTTGCCTGCGACAAGCCGCCGGTCGGCACGCTGGCCGCACTCCTCGAGCACAACAGGCCCGCCATCATCATGTCGGACGGCCCGATCCACCCCGGCCACGACCCCAGGACGGGCGAGACCATCGACCTCGTCACCGCCTACCAGGTCGCCGGCAACCCCGACGCGGCGTTCCGTCAGCACATCGCGCTCCACGCCTGCCCCGGCATCGGCAGCTGCGGCGGCATGTTCACCTACAACACCATGCAGACCTTCATCGGCGTGGTCGGCATGCAGCCGCTGCACATGGTGGCGCCGCCGTCCGACGATCCGCGCCGCGTAAATGAATTCGCCGACGAGCTGGTGGGCTACCTCGCCGACATGATCGAGAACGACCTGAAGCCGCGCGACATCGTGGTGCGCGATTCGATCCGCAACGCCGTGATCGTCGCCATGGCGATCGGCGGCTCGACCAACGTCACCCTGCATGCGCCCGAGATCGCGCGCGCCGCCGGCTACGCCGATTTCTGGAAGGACATCATCACGCCCGAGGAGTTCAACCACCTCTCGCAGCATGTCGTGCCCGTGCTCACCGATGCCCGCCCCTACGGCAAATATTCGATGGTCGACATCGACCGCGTCGGCGGCGTGCAGGTGATCGCCCGCGAGCTGCTGGATGCCGGCCTCCTGAACGGCGCCGTCATGACCTGCACCGGCGAGACGCTGGCGGCCCAGATCGATCGCCTCGGCGCCAAACGCGCCGACGGCAAGATCGTCTACTCGGTCGAGACGCCCTACAAGCCGACCGGTGGGCTCCGCGTGCTGGGCGGCAACCTCTCGCCGGACTTCTCCGCCATCCTGAAGCTCGCCGGCGTCGAGGGCGGGCTGGAGGGCAACACCTTCCGCGGCAGGGCGCGCGTCTTCGAGGGCGAGCGCGGGCTGCTCGAGGCGCTCGACAAGGCGCCAGACTCTTTTAAGAACCACGACATGGTGATCGTGCGCTACGAGGGCCCGAGCGGCGCCCCCGGCATGCCTGAGATGCTCGATCCGACCTCGCGCATCACCACCCTCTGCCGCGAACGCAACATTGTCATCGGCCTGATGACCGATGCCCGCTTCTCCGGCGGCTCGGTCGGCCTCGTGATCGGCCATGTCGGCCCCGAGGCGGCGCTCGGCGGTCCGATCGCCTTCATCGAGGACGGCGACGAG
>JAUXST010000858.1 GCA_030679805.1 Reyranella sp.
TTCCTCTCCCCCGCTAGGGGGAGAGGTTAGGTGAGGGGGAATCGACGTGCGTAACCCCCTCACCCGCCCTCTCCCCCTAACGGGGGAGAGGAGCCTGAAGGTGACTAGGCCAGCGCGAATCCTTCGTAGTCGTTCTTCACCACCGTCTCGCAGGCGGCGATGTAGGCCGGCAGGCCGCCGATATAGGGCATGAACACCCGCGGCTTGCCGGGAATGTTGGCGCCGACGTACCAGGAGCTGCAGGTCGAACGCAGCGTGATGTTGGCGGCGTTGCCGACCTGGCCGACCCAGGCTTCCTGGGCCTGCTCGACCGGCTCGATCACCGTCACGCCCTTGGCGCGCAGCGCGTCGAGGCAGTCGGCAATGAAGTCGACATGCTGCTCGATCGAGGGAAGCATGTTGGTCAGCACCGACGGGCTGCCCGGCCCGGTGATGGTGAAGAGATTGGGAAAGCCCACGACAGTAAGCCCGAGATAGGACTTCGGCCCCTCGCGCCATTTGTCCTTGAGCGCGACACCACCACGGCCGCGGATATCGACCTTCAGCAGCGCGCCGGTCATGGCGTCGAAGCCGGTGGCCAGCACCAGGCAATCGAACGCGTAGTCCTGGCCCTTGGCGCGCAAACCATTCGCGGTGATGCGCTCGATCGGCTCGTCGCCGATGTCGACCAGCGTGACGTTGGGACGGTTAAAAGTCTCCCAGTAACCGGTGTCGACGCACAGCCGCTTGCAGCCGATGATGTTCTTCGGTGTCAGGATCTCGGCCGTCTTCGGATCCTTCACCACTTCGCGGATCTTGGCGCGCACGAAATCGGCCGCGGTCTTGTTGGCTTCGTCGTTCAGCAGCAGGTCGGAGAACGACGCCATGAAGCCCAGCCCGCCATAGGCCCAGCGCTCTTCGAACAGGCGGCGGCGTTCGGCTTCGGGCGTCTCGATCGCCGAGGCCATGTTGATCACGAAATCGATGCCGGACGGCTTGGTCTTGGCGCGCTTGCGCATCTCGGGATAGTGCGCCTTGACCTTGGCGACGTAGGCGGGATCGAGCGGCTTGTTGTGCGCCGGCACGGTGTAGTTGGCGGTGCGCTGGAACACCGTCAGATGCTTGGCCTGCTGCGCCATGATCGGAATGGACTGGATGGCAGAGGAACCCGTGCCGATCACGCCCACGGTCTTGCCCGTGAAGTCGACGCCTTCATGCGGCCAGTTGCCGGTGTGATAGGTCGGGCCCTCGAAATCCGAGAGGCCTTCGATCCTGGGCGTGTTGGGCGACGACAGGCAGCCCATGGCGGTGATGACGAAGCGCGCCGTCACCTTGTCCCCTTTATCCGTCTCGACCCGCCAGACGTTCGCCGCCTCGTCGAAGGCCGCGGCCGTGATCCGGGTGTCGAACTGGATATCGCGTCGCAGGTCGAAGCGATCGGCCACGTGATTGGCGTAGCGCAGGATCTCGGGCTGAGTGGCGTAGCGCTCGGTCCACTCCCATTCCTGTTCCAGTTCGGCCGAGAATTGGTAGGAGTACTGCACGCTCTCGACGTCGCAACGCGCGCCGGGATAGCGGTTCCAATACCAGGTGCCGCCGACGCCCGAGCCTGCTTCGATGACGCGCGCCGTAAAACCCTTCTGGCGAAGGCGGTGCAGCATATACATGCCGCCAAAGCCCGCGCCGATGATCACCGCATCGAAATCAGCCGACATACGCCCTCCAGCAACGTGAACCCGTGGCAAACGCCGTGAACAAACTTAGTGCGACAGGGGACGTGACCGCGCAAGCCTTCCTGTGCCACCTGTCCTGGGAAGGAATTGAGGAGAGGAATTCGACCGATGGGCGACAGCGCCTACCCGGCCAGCTGGTATGCCGCCACGCGAGACGCGAGCGCCGACCGTCCGCCCCTCGCGGCGCGGATCGAGGCCGATGTCGCGGTCGTGGGCGGCGGTTTTGCCGGCCTGCACAGCGCGCGGCTGCTCGCCCTGCAGGGCAAGCGCGTGGTCCTCGTCGAGCGCCGGCGCATCGGCTGGGGCGCGTCGGGCCGCAACGGCGGCTTCGTCGGGCCAGGCTTCGCCGAGCGGTCGGGTGCGCTGATCGACCGGCTCGGCCTAGAACATACGCGACGGCTCTATGCCCAATCGCAGCGCGGTGTCGTCCTCGTGCGCGAGGCCGTCGACAAACTGGGCCGACCCGACATTCGCATGGGAGTCGGCAAGCTCAGCGTCTCACGCACCGACCAGGGTCCGGGCTTCGCCGACCGCACGCGCGCCCTGGCCGACAGGCTGGAGGCGGCGTTCGAGCCGTGGGACACCGCCCGCGTGCGGGCCCTGCTCGACACGTCGCGCTACCATCAGGCGATCCACGATCCGCTGTCGTTTCACATTCATCCGCTCAACTTCGCGCTGGCATTGGCCACCGACATCGAGGCACGCGGCGGCGCGATCCACGAAGCAACGGAAGCGACCGGGCTGTCCCGCGAGGGCAGCGCCTGGCGACTGCGTACGCCGCGCGGCGAGATCACGGCACAGCACGTCGTGCTGGCGGGCAACGCCGATCTCGGCCGCGTGCAGCCGCGGATCGCGCGCGCCGTGCTGCCGGTCGCGACCTATATCGCCGTCACGAAAAAGATCGGCCCGGGACTCGCCCAGGCGATTCGCTGGTCCGGCGCGATCTCCGACACACGCCGCGCCGGCGACTATTACCGCGTGATCGACGGCGACCGGCTGCTGTGGGGCGGTCGCATCACCACCGACACACGCGAGCCGCCGCGCCTGCGCGAGATGATGCGCGGCGACATTCTTTCCGTGTACCCGCAGCTCGGCGACGTCCGGATCGAGTACGCCTGGCCCGGCACCATGGGCTATGCCCCGCACAAGATGCCCCAGGTCGGCGAATTCCAGCCCGGTCTTTGGGTATGCTCTGCTTTCGGTGGCCACGGGCTTGCCCAGACGGCAGCGGGTGCCGATGCTGTCGCCGCCGGCATCCTGGGCGACGACTCGCTCTGGCGCCTGTTCGCCCCGTTCGGCACGAGATGGGCCGGCGGGCCGTTCGGGCGGGCCGCGACGCAGCTCGCCTACTGGAGCCTTCAGGCGCGCGACTGGTGGGACGAGAAGCGGCAGGCGAAGAACGCGGAGACCTTGCGGACATGACCAAGTCGACGATCGGCGATTCCCCCAGGCGACGCGAGGATGCACGCTTCATCACTGGCGGCGGCGCCTATCTCGACGACCTGCGCGTCGAGCGCCTGGCGCACGCCGTCGTCCTGCGCGCGCCGCACGCCCATGCGCTGCTCGCTTCCATCGACACGACCGCGGCGGCAAGCGCTCCCGGCATGCTCGCCGTCCTGACGGCGGCGGACGCCGAAGCCGATGGGCTGAAGCCGCTGCGCCCCTATGTCGAGGCCAATCTCCAGACCGGCGAGCGCTTCGCCTTCGCGCCGCAGCCGCTGCTTGCCGCCGGCAAGGTTCGTTTTGTCGGGGAACCGGTGGCGCTGATCGTGGCCGAAACCCACGCCCAGGCGCTCGACGCCGCCGAGCTGGTGGCGGTCGACTATACGGCGTTGGCGGCGGTCACGACGGCACATGCCGCGCGGGCACCCGGCGCGCCGGTTCTTTCGGAAGAGGTGCCAGGCAACGTCTGCCTCGATTGGCACGCCGGCGACGCCGCCGGCGCCGATAAGGCGTTCCAGCAGGCCGCGCACGTCGTCCGGCTGCAGCTCGACAACCACCGCATCGTCATTAACCCGATGGAGCCGCGCGGCGGCGTCGGTTCGTTCGATCCAGCCACCGGCCGCTATACACTCCATGTCTCAAGCCAGAACATCCACATCAACCGCAACCATGTCGCCCGCGCGCTTGGCGTCGAGGCCAAGGACGTCCGCTTCGTGGCGCCCGACGTGGGCGGCGGCTTCGGCGCCAAGAACTTCGCCTATGCCGAACACGCGCTGCTCCTGTGGGCGGCGCGGCGCACGGGCCGACCGGTGAAATGGATCGCGAGCCGCAGCGAGGTGTTCCTGGCGGACCACGCCGCGCGCGACATGTGGGCTGAAGCGGCGCTGGCTCTCGACGCCGAGGGAAAATTCCTGGCGCTGAAGGTTTCGAGCGTCGCCAATCTCGGCGCCTACATGGCGGGCGCCGGCGGCGGCGTGCCGACCTATCAATATGTCCATCTGCAGGGCACAGTGTATCGCCTGCCCGCGATCTCGCTGCACATCGTGGCCGCGCTCACCAACACCGCGCCGATCGGCGTCACGCGCGGGCCGGGCTTTGCCGAAACGGTGAACATCCTCGAACGGCTGATCGACGCGGCGGCGCGCCAAGGCGGTTTCGACCGGGCCGAGCTCAGGCGCCGCAACATGGTGCCGCCCGAGGCGATGCCGATGACCAACGCCTTCGGCTTCCAGGTCGACAGCGGCACCTTTGCCCAGACGCTGGATCATGCGCTGGCCCGCGCCGACACCGGCGGCTTCGCCGAGCGGCGGCGGCAGAGCGAGGCATCAGGGCGTTTGCGCGGCCTGGGCTTCGCCTATCACATCAAGGGCACGGGCGGCTCGCCGGACGAGAATGTCGACATACGGTTCGAACCGGACGGCACGGTGTCGCTGATCACCGGCACGCAGCATATCGGCCAGGGCCACGAGACGACCTTCCCGCAGATCCTCGCCCACCGGCTGGGGGTGCCCAACGAACGCATCCGGCTGCGCCAGGGCGACACCGATCTGATTGCGGCAGGCGGCGGCCACGGCAGCTCGCGCGCCACCTACATGGGCGGCACGGCGATGTGGCGGGCCTCGGACGAGATCATCGCCAAGGGAACAGCGCTCGCCGCCGACGCCCTGGAAGCCGCGGAAGCCGACATCCGCTTCGAGGACGGCCGCTTCGTGGTCTCCGGCACCGACCGGTCGATCCCGCTGCTCGAGGTCGCGGCGCTGGGCCGCGACACAGGCAAGCCGCTCGACACGTTCCATGCCTGGACCCGCGAGCACATGACCTTTCCCAATGGCGCGCACGTCGTCGAGGTCGAGATCGACCGCGACACCGGACGCACGAGCCTGGCGCGCTACACCGCGGTCGACGACTACGGCGTCCTGGTCAATCCCATGATCGCCACCGGCCAGGCGCATGGCGCGATGGCCCAGGGTGTGGGCCAGGCCCTGCTCGAGCACGCGACCTACGATCCACGTTCCGGCCAGATGGTGGCGGGCTCGTTCATGGACTACGCCATGCCGCGCGCCGACGACCTGCCGTCGTTCGACCTCGGCTTCAACGCCACGCCCTGCGCGACCAATCCGCTGGGCGTGAAAGGCTGTGGCGAAGCCGGT
>JAUXST010000867.1 GCA_030679805.1 Reyranella sp.
TTCGTCGACTTGGTAGTCGGCGGCGTGGCGCTCGAGCGCGGCACGAACGGTCTTGGGCGATCCGACGACACCGCGACGGCGCATGCTGGCGAGCCAGCTCTGGGTGCGCGGGTCCTTGGCAACTTCCAGTGCCTCCTCGACCGACGGCACCGGGCCGGGATTGCCGGTGGTGCGCAGCCGCATCGCCCAGACGTCGCGACTCTTGGCGAGGCGGTCGGCTTCTTCATCGGTCTCGGCGCACATGACGCCCATGGCGACCAGCGGTATGGGCGCGGCATGCAGCACCGATGGCCGGAAATGCGTCCGGTAGGCGCGCGTGACGCCGTCGCCGCCGTCGGGATTGATGAAATGGGCGAAGCAGAACGGCAGGCCGAAGTGGGCGGCCAGCGCCGCGCTGTCGTCGCTCGAGCCCAGCAGCCAGACATCAGGGGCGCTCTCGCCCGCCGGCTGGGCCACCACGCCGTGCCCCGCATGGTCGGCGGGCAGGGTATCGTGCAGCCACGCCGTGAGGTCTCGGATCTGGATCGGATAGTCGTCGGCGCTGCTCCAGTTGGGCTTGCCGTCGGCCAGGACGCGCATGGTGCGCTGGTCGCTGCCCGGCGCGCGGCCGATGCCGAGGTCGATGCGACCGGGAAACAGCGTCTCCAGCATGCGGAAATTCTCCGCCACCTTGTAGGCGCTGTAGTGCGGCAGCATCACGCCGCCCGAGCCTATCCGCATGTGCCGGGTGAGGCCGGCCACGCGCGCGATCAGCACCTCCGGCGCGGAGCCGGCCAGCGCCTCGCTGCTGTGATGTTCGGCCAACCAATAGCGCGTGTAGCCGAGGCGATCGCAGAGCTGTGCCAGTTCGAGCGTCTCGGCCACGGCGTCGGCTGGCGTGCGGCCCTTGGCGATCGGCGACTGGTCGAGAACGCTGAGACGCAGGGACAACGGCGTCAGAGGCCCTTCTTGCCCATCGCCAGGAACTTGTCCTGGCGGCGCTGGCGCAGCGTGTCGCCGTCGAGGTTGCCGAGCTGGGTCAGCGCCTCGACGATGACGCGGCCCACCAAGTCGATGGTCTCGTCGGCGCCGCGATGGGCGCCGCCCATCGGCTCGGGGATTACCTCGTCGATCACCTCGAGCTTCTTGAGGTCGCCCGCCGTCACCTTCATGGCTTCGGCGGCATCCTGGGCATTGGCGTTGTCGCGCCACAGGATCGACGCGCAGCCCTCCGGCGTGATCACCGAATAGATGGAATTCTCCAGCATGTAGACGCGGTCGGCCGAGGCGATGGCGAGCGCGCCGCCCGAGCCGCCCTCGCCGATGATCACGCTGACCAGCGGCACGCCGAGCGAGAGACAGGTATCGATGGTGCTGGCCACGGCCTCCGCCACGCCGCGGGCCTCGGACTCGATGCCAGGGAAGGCGCCGGGCGTGTCGACCAGGGTCACCACCGGCAGGCCGAAGCGGTCGGCAAGCTTCATCAGGCGCTGCGCCTTGCGGTATCCCTCGGGCCGCGCCATGCCGAAATTGTGCTTGATGCGACCGTCGGTATCTTCGCCCTTCTCCTGGCCGAGGACGACGATGCTGCGGCCGTCCAGCCGGCCGATGCCGCCCACGATGGCGGCGTCCTCGCCGAAGACGCGGTCGCCGGCCAGGGGCATGTAGCTGGTGATCAGCCGGTCGATGTAGCGCTGGGCGTGTGGCCGCTCGGCATGGCGCGCCACCTGCACCCGCTGCCACGGCGTCAGCTTGGCATAGGTCGCGCGCAGCAACTTGTCGACCTTGGACTGCAGGCGCATGACTTCCTCGGCGATGTCGACATCACCGCTGTTGGGAAGGTGCCTGAGTTCGGAGATCTTGCTTTCGAGCTCCGCGATCGGCTTCTCGAATTCGAGATAAGTGGTCATTGAATTTCAGGTGTCGCCCGGCATCCGAATCCTGTCAACCGGCCGTCTTCAGCCCCCGACTTCACCCGGCGGGCCGGCGCTTCCGGCGGGCCAGGGGATGATGATCCTCCACAAGCGCGCGCACTTTTTCGGGGATGACATGCGTATAGATCTGGGTTGTCGCAATATCGGCATGACCCAACATGAGCTGGACGCTGCGCAGGTCGGCGCCGGCTTCCAGCAAATGACTGGCAAAGGCATGGCGCAACACATGCGGCGATACGTGCGCCGGATCGACGCCGGCCGCCAACGCGGCCTCCTTCAAGAGCTGGGCGAAACGCTGGCGTGTCAGATGCCCCGTACGCCCGCGCGACGGAAAGAGATAGCGCGAGGTCGCACCCTCCGCGAGCGTCCCTGCGCGGATGTGCAGCCACTTCGCAATGGCGGCGCGCGCCGGATCGGACAGCGGCACCTGTCGATCCTTGTCACCCTTGCCACGTACGATCAGCATGGTCGGATCGCGCTCGGCCGCGGCCAGCGGCAACGACACCAGCTCCGATACGCGCAGGCCCGAGCCATAGAGAATCTCGAGCAAGGTCTCCATGCGACCGCCATCCAAAGCACCCTTGGCCTGCGCCGCCGCGATCAGGCTGTCGACCTGGACGCGCGACAGGACCTTGGGCAGCGACCGCCCGAGCTTGGGCGAATCGAGCGTGCTCGCCGGATCGTCATCGCGCAGCCGCTCGGCCAGCAGGAACCGGAAGAACTGGCGGATCACCGACAGCCGGCGCGCCACCGTGCGCGGCGTCATGCCGAGATAGTCGAGCGCCTTCAGATAGGCGCGCAGCGCCGCGGCGTCGGCAGTCGCCGGTCCCTGCTTGCGGCGTGCGAGAAAGGTCAACAGGTCTTGCAGATCGCCGCGATAGGCGGTCTCGGTGTTCTTCGACGCACCGCGCTCCGCCGTCAGCATTTCGATGAATGCCCCGGCCTCGTGGGCCAGCGGCGGAGCGGACTTGCGCTTCACAGCCCGCGATTCACAGGCCGTGGGCGATTGCCGTCTCGACCGCGAACAGCCGGCCGGCGTGGTCCTCGCCGATCTGGCGCAGCGCCAGGACGATGGCGCCGACCGCGGCGGGATTGAGGTCGACCAACGGCGTCTCGCCGATCGCGATCGACGCCAGCAACGCCGTCTCGGCGCGTCGCCGCCCGGCAGCGGCGGCCTGCAGCGCCTGCATCGTGGCGGCGGGCGGCGAGACCAGCCGGACGCCGGCCGGCGGCGTTTCGGGCAGGTTGGTGGAGCCGCGCGGCACGTCGATGCCGGTGGCGCGGAACAGCTCGAGCAGCAGGTAGCCGCGCAGCGGCGCGCGTGCCGCGTCATCCTGGCGCATCACGTCGTACCAGCGGTTGACCTCTTCGGGTGGCAGCCGCTTGGGGTCGTTGACGCCGGCGATGGCGACCAGCGGCAGCAGCCGGTCGAGCGCGGCCATGGCACGGGCGTCATTGAGGGCAGCCGTGAGCGCCAGCTTCGCCCACGCCTTGGTCTGCTGCTTGTCACCCAGCAGCAGGAACCCACGCATCGCCTCCTGGGCGATGTTGGCGAACTGCGGCTGCGCCGGAATATTGAGCAGTCCGGCAGCGCTGGCGCGCGCGACGGTAGGAAACAGCGCACTGCCCCGCGCCTCGCCGTAGACGGCGATGATCGAATTCACCACCTCCTGCGCGTTCGAGGCGCGACGCGCAGCGTCGACCAGCCGCGCCCGACGCGCCATCGCCGGTGGCATCACGACGCCGTCACGCAGGGCCTCGATATAGAGATCGCCGAGCTTCGACGCCTCGATGATGGCCAGCGCCTCGCCACGTTCGGCGATATCGAGCCGCGTCGGCATCGGCAGCGTGCGATGGGCGACCAGCGAGCGCATCAACGGCGGCTGCGTCGACCTCAGCGCCGACGCCGGCGGCTGCACATAGGCGAGATCGAGCATGACCATCGCCGGGCCGTCGAGCTGTGTGGGCGGCGCGACCGAGGGCGACCGGCCCTCGGCTGCGACCTCGACCAGCTTGGCCAGCGCCGGATCGTTGCCGCGCAGTGCCGCCGCCGCGACCACCGCGCCGGCGTTGTCGCCGGCCACCAGCTTGCAGACGACGTCGGCGCGGCGTTTGAACGGCTCGACCAGCGGATGGCTGCGCACGATCCCGCAAGCGGCGTCCTTTTCCCCCGCCATCATCAGGGAATCCACGACGGTTGCGGCGATCGCCGGATCGACATAGCCACCCGCCGACCGCACCATCTCGTTCAGGCTCTCGGCCTCGCCCATTGCGGCCAAGCGGTCGACCTTGCGGGCGAACAGGCTGGGCGGCGAACTGCCGTCGGCTGCCGGTGGGTTGAGTTCACTGACCAGGACCTTGAACTGCAGATCGCGCAGCGCGCGGCTGCGCGGGGCGGCTTGCAGCGCCGAGACCAGCCGCTTGGCCGTGCCGAGCGATGTGCCAGCCCAGGCATCGGGGGGCATGCCGCCGGTACGCACCGAGAGAAAGCCCGTCGGGCGGTCGTCGAAATTGGCGGTTTGTGCCCAGGCCGCCAGCGCGACGGACGCCAAGCCGAGCGTCACGGCCGACAGGAAACTAGCGCGCAAAGCGTTCATTGGGCACGGGAACCTCGAAATGGCGCATTGGCGGGCGCGGCTCGATGACTGCGAGCGCCACCAGCCCGGCGATCAGGACGCCGACAACCACGACCGCCACCGTCGGGCCAAGCCTCAGGGTGGGGACGCGAAAATGGTTTCGAGAGCGGAACAGGGCCACGGCGCGGGCAAACTACCCGGCTGCCGCCAAAGCGGCAATTGCCCGGAAGCGGCAATCGCCACACCTTTGCCGCCGTGCCCCGATTGGGCACGGTCGCTTGAAACCACGGGCGGAATGGGCGACATGCATGTTTGCAGTTCGTCATGGACGCCTTTCCCCCCTTTTCCGTGCCGCGCACCGTCACCCTCGTGGGCCTGATGGGTGCGGGCAAGAGCGCGATCGGCAAGCGGCTGGCCGCGCGCCTCGGCCTGCCGTTCGTCGACGCCGACGACGAGATCGAGCATGCCGCCGGCTGCACGATCGGCGAGTTCTTCGAGAAATACGGCGAGGCCGAGTTCCGCGCCGGCGAGCGGCGCGTCATCGCCCGCCTGCTCGATGAACCGCCGCATGTGCTGTCGACCGGCGGCGGTGCCTACATCGACCCCGAGACGCGGGCGCTGATGCGTGCCAAGGCGGTGACCGTGTGGCTGCGCGCCGATCTCGACGTCCTGTTCGATCGCGTCCGGCGGCGAACCCACCGGCCGCTCTTGCGCCAGGGCGACCCCAGGGAGATTCTCGGTAACCTGATGACAAAGCGTTATCCCATCTATGCTGAGGCCGACATCGTCGTCGATTCGACCGCCCAGCCCGCCGACCGCACGACCGAGCAGACGATCGAGGCATTACGCGACTATCTGCAGGCCCATCCGACCGGAACAGCGGCGGGAGTGCGCCCATGAACGTCGCGCGCACCGTCCATGTCGACCTTGCCGGCCGCAGCTACGATATCGCCATCGGCTCCGGGCTGATCGACCGTGCCGGCGAGCTGTCGCGTCCGCTGCTGGCGGCACCTCGCGTCACCATCGTGAGCGACGAGACCGTGGCGCCGCTCTACGGCGCGCGCCTTGCGGCATCCTTCGAGACGGCCGGCGTCAAGACGGCCTCCGTGACCGTTCCCGCCGGCGAGAGCAGCAAGGAGTTCGCGAGCTTCGGTCGGCTGATGAACGCGTTGCTCGATCAGCGGCCCGACCGCAAGACCACGCTGGTGGCGCTGGGCGGCGGCGTGGTCGGCGACCTCACCGGCTTTGCCGCGTCGGTGCTGCTGCGTGGCGTCGACTTCATCCAGGTGCCGACGACGCTGCTCGCCCAGGTCGATTCCTCGGTTGGCGGCAAGACCGGCATCAACACGCGCCACGGCAAGAACCTCGTGGGTACCTTCTATCAGCCGCGGCTGGTGCTGGCGGATACCGCCGTGCTCGATACCCTGCCCCGGCGCGAGCTGCTGGCCGGCTACGCCGAGGTGGCGAAGTACGGGCTGATCGACGATCCAGCCTTCTTCGCCTGGTGCGAGAAGAACGGCGCCGCCGTCCTGTCCGGCGACGCCGCCGCCCGCACACACGCGATCGAGCAGAGCTGCCTCTCCAAGGCGCGCATCGTGGCCGCCGACGAGCGCGAGACCACTGATCTGCGCGCACTCCTCAATCTCGGCCACACCTTCGGCCATGCGCTGGAGGCCGAGACCGGCTTCGGTCCCGACCTGCTGCATGGCGAGGCGGTCGGTGCCGGGATGGCGATGGCGTTCGACCTGTCGGCCCGGCTCGGACTCTGCCCGGCGGCCGACGCCCAGCGCGTGCGGGCCCATCTGGGGGCCGTCGGGCTGCCGATGCGCCTGCGGTCGATCGGCGGCGACAACAGGCGGGTCTGGGACGCCGGCCGCCTGGTCGGGCACATGCGCGGCGACAAGAAGGCGGAGGGCGGCAAGCTCGCGTTCGTCCTGGCGCGCGGCATCGGCGGGGCCTTCGTGAGCCGCGAAGTCCACGAGACTGTGCTGCACGGCCTGCTTGCCGACGCCATCTCGGCCTAGTCCATGGAACCGGAAATCCATTTCGAGCTGGCCTTTCATATCGCCGCCCCCCTGGTGGGGCTCTGCCTGCTCGCGGCGAGCTATCTGTCGGCTGCGGAGACGGCGATTACCGGCGTATCGCGGCCGCGCATGCACCGGCTGGCGCAGCAGGGCAACCGGCGCGCCGCGCTGGTCAACGGCCTACTCGACCGCAAGGACGCCGTCATCAGCGCGACGCTGATCGGCAATAGCGTGCTCAACATCTTTTCCGCCTCTCTCAGCACGGCGGTCCTCACCGATCTGTTCGGCACCGCCGGCGTCTTCTATGCGACGTTGGCCATCACCGTACTGGTCGTACTGTTCGTCGAAGTCCTGCCCAAGACCTGGGCGCTCCTGCAGGCCGACCGCATGGCGCTCGGTCTCGCCCCGTCGCTCAACATCGTGCTGATGATCCTGGGGCCGGTCTCCTCGGCCGCGGCGCGGGCGGCGCGCTTCTTCCTTGGCCTGTTCGGCGTGCGCGGCCACGGCGGCGACGACGCGCAGGCGCAGGATGACATGCTGCGCGGCGCCATCGAACTCCACGGCGAAGGCCAGAGCGGCGATGCCGCACCGGCCGAGAAGGCGATGCTGCGCTCGGTGCTCGACCTCGGCGACCAGACGGTGGGCGACGTGATGACCCATCGCGGCAACGTGGCGCTGATCGACGCCGACCTGCCGACCGACGCCATCGTCACCCAGGTCCTGGCCGCGCCCTATACCCGCATCCCGGTCTACCGCGGCGAGCCCGACAACGTCGTGGGCGTGGTGCACGCCAAGGACCTGTTCCGCGCCGTCAAGGCGGCCGGCGGACCGTCCGAGGTCAAGATCGACGACGTGCTGACGCCACCCTGGTTCATCCCGGAATCGACCGGCCTGTTCGACCAGCTGGAAGCGTTCCGCGCCCGCCACGAGCACTTCGCCATCGTCGTCGACGAGTACGGCGCGCTCCGCGGCATCGTCACGCTCGAGGACATCATCGAGGAGATCGTGGGCGACATCGAGGACGAGCACGACGCCATCAAGCGCGGCGTCGTCCGCCGCGAGGACGGCAGCATGATCTGCCAGGGTGAAGTGCCGATCCGCGACCTCAACCGCGAGTTCGGCTGGAACTTGCCCCAGGACGTGGCCACCACCATTGCCGGGCTGGTCCTGCACGAGGCCCGCCGCATCCCCGAAGTGGGCCAAACTTACGCATTTTACGGGTTTCGCTTCGAAATTCTGAAGCGCGAGGGCACGCGCATCACCGAGTTGCGAATCGTTCCGCCCGCCGCCATACAGGCCAGGTAACACCCCCTTCCTTTCTGCGAGAGGTTCACCCATGCCGCTTTCGCCACCGATCGGGCGACAGCACCTGCATACGCGTCGCGTCGTCTGCCAGGGCTTCTTCCGCGACGACGGACTCTGGGACATCGAGGGTCGCATCACCGACGAGAAGACCTACGAGCACGCCAACGAATGGCGCGGCGCGCTGAAACCCGGCGACTTCGTGCACGACATGTCGATCCGCCTGACCATCGACGACAAGTTCACCGTCGTCGACGTCGAGGCGGTGACGGACAAGTCGCCGTACCGGATGTGCAGCGACATCGCGCCCGATTTCAGGAAGCTGATCGGTCTCAGGATCGGTGGCGGTTTCCATCGCGCCGTCCGCGAGCGGCTGGGCGGCGTGCACGGCTGCACGCACATCGTCGAGCTGCTGGGCCCGGTCGCCACCACGGCGTTCCAGACCGTGTCGTCGGGCAAGGCACGTGAACTCGAACGCGCCCATCGCGCCCGAAGCCAGGCCAGGAGCGGCGACGTGGCGAAGCCAGCCGATCCCGACGCGCCGCCCAAGCCGCGACGCAAGCCTTACGTCGTCGACACCTGCCACGCCTGGGCCTCGGACGGCGCCGTGGTGAAGCGCTGGGCACCGGATTTCTATACCGGCCCCGACGCCGAAGCGGTTCGCGCCGCCACGGCCGGCAAGGAAGTGGAGATCGAAGGCTAGCGCTTCGCCGCATCCTCGGCCGGCGTGAGCGTGGTGAGCGCCAGCGCATGCAGGCCGGCGGCGAATTCCTCGCTCAATTCGGCATAAACCAGGCGTTGCCGCGCCACGCGGCCCTGGCCTTCGAAGGCCGCCGATACGATCTCGACGTTGAAATGGGTCTCGCCGCCTTCGCGCCAGCCGGCATGGCCGTGGTGGCGCGAGGAGTCGTCCTCCACGGCGAGGCGCAGCGGCTCGAACCGCTGCCGGAGCTTGCTGTCAATCGCCATCGCTACCTTGCCCATCGATCGCCTCACTTGCCCAGCAAAACCGTTGAACACATATTAGACGAATGTCGCGACGGCGAGCGAAACCCTTGATGGCGACCAACGGCGCGCAGCCGCATCAGCGTGTCTGCGAAGCGCCCGGCTGCCGGCTGCAGGGCGAATACCGCGCGCCGTGGGCGCGCGACCGGCTGAACGAGTACCGCTGGTTCTGTCTCGAGCACGTCCGCGAATACAACAAGAAGTGGGACTATTTCGCCGGCCTCGGTGCCGACCAGATCGAGGCCCATATCCGGGCCGACACGACTTGGCGCCGCCCGGTCTGGCCACTCGGCGCGCGGCGCAGCGGCAATCCATATGCCCAGATCCACGACCCGTTTGGCCTGGCCGACGACGCGGGGCTCGGTGAAAAGCCGCCGCCCATGCAGGATGGCAGCGAACAACTGACCTCGGCCGAGCGCAGCGCGCTGGGTGTCCTTGAACTTTCATGGCCGCTAACCCAGGCAGAAGTGAAATCTCGTTACAAAGAACTGGTCAAAATGCATCATCCTGATGCCAATGGCGGGGCCCGTGAGGCCGAGGAAAAACTGAAAGAAATCAACGCCGCCTATTCCACTCTGCGGGCTTCGGAAAATCTCCCGGTGGCGTGATTCCGGCTTGCGGTAGCTGCCCTGCCAATTGGCCGCTTGCGGTGCACAAAATGGCCTGCGAGACTGACTTTGCCCGCGCTTTGGCGGGTTTTGTTTTGTAGGAACTCGTGTGATGGCCTCTACGACGACCGCGGCCCAGCAGAATGTGTCGGGCGTGCCGGATATCAAGGTTTCCGCCCGCCAGCTCTTTGGCATCGACACCGACATGGAAGTGCCGGCGTTCAGCGTCCAGACCGAACATGTACCCCAAGTCGACGACTCCTACCTGTTCGATCATGACACCACGATGGCGATCCTCGCCGGATTCGCCCACAACCGGCGCGTCATGGTCCAAGGCTATCACGGCACCGGCAAGTCGACCCACATCGAGCAGGTCGCAGCGCGCCTCAACTGGCCTTGCATCCGCGTCAACCTCGACAGCCACATTTCCCGTATCGACCTGATCGGCAAGGACGCCATCGTGCTGCGCGACGGCAAGCAGGTCACCGAGTTCCGCGAAGGCATCCTGCCGTGGGCGCTGCAGAACCCGACGGCGCTGGTGTTCGACGAATACGACGCCGGCCGCGCCGACGTGATGTTCGTGATCCAGCGCGTGCTCGAGGTCGAAGGCAAGCTCACCCTGCTCGATCAGAACAAGGTGATCCGCCCGCACCCGTCGTTCCGCCTGTTCTCGACCGCCAACACGGTCGGCCTCGGCG
>JAUXST010000871.1 GCA_030679805.1 Reyranella sp.
ACCGGCTGGGCTACGAGTTCGCCAAGGACGTCGTTTCGTACCTCATGCTGACCACTGGCGTCGTCGCCCTTCGCTATCTCCTGCAACGCGCGCCCGTGGCAGAATCGGCTCCTCCGCCGGCGGGCGATGTTCTGCCCGAGCGGTTTGCGGTGCGCAGGCGCGGCGGCACCGAAATCATGGTCGAGGTCGCTGACATCGACTGGATCGAGGCCGCCGGCAACTACGCCATCCTTCATGTCGGCGGCGACACCTTCGAGATCCGCTCGTCGCTGACCAAGCTCGAAAGCGAACTCGATCCCAAGCGGTTCGTGCGAGTCCACAAATCCCATGTGGTCAACATCGCCCGTGTCGCGGAAGTAACGCCGTGGGTCAGCGGCGACTGGCGCATCCGCCTGCAGAACGGCGCCGAGGTGAACCTCAGCCGCCGCTATCGCCAGCGTTTCGAGGCCTTGGCCCCGGTCCGCAGCTGACCGATCGTCGCCCGATCGTCCCAGGGCACCCACCGGTCGTCCCACCCGGCCCGCCGGTCGTCACAAAATCCACCAGGATCAAGGATTTGACCGGTAGGAGCAGGGCGTCTCATCCCGGAGCCCCGCGCCATGTCTTCCACCATGTCCAACGCCGTCTCCTGCACCCGCCGCGCCGATCTCGACTGGCTGCGGGTGATCGCCTTCGGCCTCCTGATCCTCTACCACGCCGGCATGGCGTGGTCGGGTTGGAGCTGGCACGTCACCAGCCCCGACAGCATCGACTGGCTGCGCGAGGCGATGCGCTTCCTCAATCGCTGGCGCATGCCGCTGATCTTCGTCGTCTCGGGGGCCGCGGTCATGCTGGCGCTGGGCGCGCGCACGCCAGGGTCGTTCGTCGTCGACCGGCTGAAGCGCCTGCTGCTGCCGCTGGTGTTCGGCATGATCGTGCTGGTGCCGCCGCAGGTCTATCTCGAGCGGCTGTACAGGGGCCAATTCACGGGCTCGTTCCTGCAATGGCTGCCGCAGGCGTTTCACGGCACCTATCCCGCCGGCAACACGAGCTGGCACCATCTCTGGTTCCTGGCTTACGTGCTGGTACTGACCCTCGTGCTGCTGCCCTTCTTCCTGTGGGCGCGCAGTGCGGCGGGACGCACCCACCTGTCGCGTGCCGCGCGCTTCACGGCTCGTACCAGCCTGCAATGGACGATGGTGCTGCCGCTTGCCGCCTCGATCCTCTGGCTGGCGCCCGTATCGCACAACGTCAACGGCCTGATCGGCGACTGGCACGGTCTCGTCTATTACGGCGCGCTTCTGCTCTACGGCGCCTTCCTGTTTGGATCGTCCGACCTTCTCGCGGCGCTGGAGCGGCAACGCTTCCTGTCGCTGGTCCTCGGCGTGGCGGCCTACGCGACCCTGTATGCGGTGTTCATCGGCGGGGCGGTGCGGCCTGTCATTCCGGCCGACCTGCGTCCGGCCTATGCGCTTCTGTCGGCGGTCAACACCATGGCCTGGCTGTTCGCCATCCTGGGCTTTGCCCATCGCCATCTCACGCGGCGTCCGGCCTTCCTCGCCGAGGCGACGGAGGCCGTCTATCCCTTCTACCTGCTGCACCAGACCGTGACGGTGATCGCGGTCTACTGGCTCCTGACCCTGGGCGTGCCGCCGGTCGCGGGCTTCTTCTCGGCGGTGCTGGCGACGTTCACCGGCACCTGGGCGATTTATGCAGGTCTGGTGCGTCCCTGGCGCTGGATCCGGCCGCTTTTCGGCATGAAAGCAGAGGGGCGTCCGCCGATCCTGGAACGGGCGTGAATAGTGCGGTGCGGCAGGGTCCTTGCCCCGGCCGCCGGCGAGCCTATAAATATTGGGCAGGGCGGCACGCAAGGAGGATTTTATGACCACGGACATCGTCATCGCGAGCGCGGCGCGCACAGCCATCGGCTCGTTCAACGGCGCCTTCGGTTCCGTGCCGGCCCACGATCTCGGCAAGGCCGCGATCACGGGGGCGCTGGAACGCGCCCATGTGAAGCCGGAGGAAGTCGACGAAGTCATCATGGGCCAGATCCTGACCGGCGGTCAGGGTCAGAACCCGGCCCGTCAGGCCGCCATCAATTCCGGCATCCCGGTCGAGAAGACCGCGCTCGGCATCAACCAGCTCTGCGGTTCGGGCCTGCGCGCCGTCGCCTTCGGCTGGCAGGCGATCAAGAACGGCGACGCCAACATCATGGTGGTCGGCGGCCAGGAGAGTATGAGCCAGGCGCCGCACGTCGCCCACATGCGCGACGGCACCAAGATGGGCGACTTCAAGCTGGTCGATTCCATGATCAAGGACGGCCTGTGGGATGCCTTCAACGGCTACCACATGGGCAACACCGCCGAGAACGTGGCGCAGAAATACCAGATCACCCGCCTCGAGCAGGATGCCTTCGCGGCCTCCTCGCAGAACAAGGCCGAGGCGGCGCAGAAGTCGGGCCGCTTCAAGGACGAGATCGTTCCGGTCACGGTGAAGACCCGCAAGGGCGACGTCGTCGTCGACACCGACGAGTTCCCGCGCCACGGCACGACCGCCGAGGCGCTCGCCAAGCTGCGCCCGGCCTTCACCAAGGAAGGCGGCTCGGTCACGGCCGGCAATGCCTCGGGCATCAACGACGGTGCGGCGGCGCTGGTGCTGATGAGCGCCGACGAAGCGAAGAAGCGCGGCATCAAGCCGCTCGCCAGGATCGTGTCGTGGGCGACCACGGGCGTCGATCCCAAGGTCATGGGCATCGGCCCGGTGACCGCCTCGCAGGCCGCGCTGAAGAAGGCCGGCTGGACCGTGAAGGACCTCGACCTCGTCGAAGCCAACGAGGCGTTTGCTGCGCAGGCGCTGGCCGTCGGCAAGGAACTTGGCCTCGACCCGACCAAGCTCAACGTCAATGGCGGCGCGATCGCGCTCGGCCATCCGATCGGCGCCTCGGGCGCGCGCGTGCTCACGACGCTGCTCTTCGAGATGCAGAAGCGCGACGCCAAGAAGGGCCTCGCCACCCTCTGCATCGGCGGCGGCATGGGCATCGCCATGTGCGTCCAGCGCGACTAGAATTCCGCCGATCTCAAGGACTACTCCGATCCTCCCTTTCGTGTGGGCGGATCGGAAAGGTCAATGATTGCGGCCAGGAGGTGACATGGGCAAGTTTCTCGAAGAGTGTGGATTGCCGTGTCATGTGAGCGCTGCCGGAATTGGAATCGGCGTGGTTGGCTTCGCTATGTTCTATGTGGCGTGCCGCATCCTGTTCATGTAACGGGCCCTGCTCCGCATTGAGCTTGATGGCCCGCCGGCCGGTCCCGCGCCGGCTCTGAGCCAGCCGGCGCGCCTGCCACCACGGCAGTTCGACGTTGTCTACCGGGCGGTTTGGGACTCTCGGAAGCGGACGAAGTTCAGGATGTCGCCTGCCTCGACGCGGCCGATGGGGCCGGAACTATAGGTCGACGAGACGACCCGGCCGTCACGGCCCACGATGAACTCCGATGGCTGGATGAAGCCGCGCTTGGGCTCCCACTAGGCACCCAGGATGGATGCGATTTCAGATGTCACGCCGTAAGCCACCGGGAACGGCAAGGTCGCGCCGAACTCCCGGGCCTTGTCCTCCGCATCCGCGCTCGCCGCCACCACATCGACGCCGAGCGACCTGAATTCGTCGATCTTGCCTGCGATACCGGCCAACTGCCGGCGGCAATAGGGTCACCAATGACCGCGATAGAACAACGCCGCGAAGTAACGGCCGGACATGGCCCCCGGAATCCGCAAGGCAGATCCGTCAGTCACGTTGAGAGTAATGCTCGGGAACACGTCACCCAAGTTCAATCGATTGCTCATTCCAAACTCCTTGGTCATGCAAACTGAAACGGCCGTGGGCAACACGGCATCAGCCAGTAGCTATTTCGCCGCCACAGTAGAGCCGCCGACGATCTTGGCGCATGTACCCTTGGGGACCGTAAGCCATGCGTCCTTCTGCGCGTCTTTCTTCGACGTTCCCGCGCAGGAAGACGTGGCGGTCTGGCAGTCGTTCTTGCCGGCCTTGACCACGCCGAAGCATTTCTCCGTATCCTGCGCCTGGGCGACGGTCGCGAGCGGACCTGACACCGCTGAAACCAGAGCGGCGGCGATGGTGAGTTTGACAAGGTTCATCGATCTTCCTCGACTGGGTGATCGCACGGTTGTCGTGCACGCCCGGACGATGCCACGCGTGCCGCACCGTCGCCGTTCAAGAACGCTCACGGGCATGTGACGCAGGGCACGAACGCGTGACCATGGCCCTGTTGCCGCCTGCTATGATGTTCTCCATGGAAATGCTCCCGGGGATCAAGGCCTGCGTGTTCGACGCCTATGGCACGCTGTTCGATTTCGCAACGGCCACGGCCGCCTGTCGCGACGAACTCGGCGACAAGATGGCGTCGCTTTCCGCGGTTTGGCGCGACAAGCAGCTTCAGTATACGTGGCTCCGCACCCTCCAGGGGGAGCATGCGGACTTCTGGCAGGTCACGGGCGACGCCCTGGACTACGCGCTGGAGGCGTTGGAGATTTCCCGTCCCGGTCTGCGTTCGAAGCTGCTGGACCTGTATCTGAAGCTGGGAACCTTTCCGGAGGTAACGGGCGTTTTGCGCCGCCTGAAGGCGGCCGGCATGAAGACCGCAATCCTGTCCAATGGGACGCCGCATATGTTGAAGGCAGCAGTCGATCACGCCGGCATCGCCGGTCTGTTCGATGAAGTCCTGTCCGTCGAGGAGGTCGGCGTCTTCAAGACGCATCCGAAGGTTTATCAACTCGCCGTGGACCGGCTCGGCGTGGGCAGGGAAAGCATCTCCTTCCAATCGTCCAACGCCTGGGACGCCCATGCCGCGTCCGCCTTCGGCATGCGCGTCGTCTGGTGCAATCGCTACGGCCAGCGCAGGGAGCGCCTGCCCGGAATGCCCGATCGCGAAGTGCGCACATTGGGATCGCTTCCCGAGATTCTGGGATTGCAGTCGATGCGTGTGTGATTACTGGCAACGAACCACGGCTTTTCGCACCCAATCAGATGCCGGATCGGCAATGGAGAGGAAATGACCAACGTCCGCAGCGACATGACCCAGGCCCAGGCCGACGCATGGCGATGGATCGGCCACAGCGGCACCTGGTGGACAGGCGCAGAACGCATCGGGATTGCCGCCGAGACCAGGCGAGCGGCGACATGCGCCCTTTGCGCGGCCCGCCGGACCGCGCTGTCTCCGGCAGCCGTCGCCGGCACTCACGACACTTCCAGCTCGCTTCTTCCTGCAGCGGTCGAAGCGGTCCATCGAATCCGGATGGACTCCGGCCGGCTCGGCATCGGCTGGTACGAGCACCTGCAGGCGGGTGGCCTGTCGGACGCGCACTATGTCGAGTTGCTGTCGATCGTCGCCATCGTGGTCGCAGTCGACACGTTCCGGGCCGCTTCCGGACTGCCGATGCTGTCGCTTCCCGTGCCGGTTGCCGGCGAGCCGTCGCGGCGCCGGCCGGCTGGTGCAAAGCCCGGCCTCGCCTGGATGCCGACACTGGCGCCCGAAGACCGCTCGCCGGAGGACCCGGATCTCTATCGGGACAGTCCGGGGCCGCGCGAACGTGGCGGCGGCAACGTTCATCACGCCCTCAGCCTCGTCCCCCAGTCCATGATCCACTGGTGGGACATGTTCGAGACCATGTACCTGCCGGCGCCGGCGATGCGTGATTTCTCGCGTGAGTACCGCGCCATCTCGCATGCGCAGATCGAGTTTCTGGCGGCGCGCGTCGCGGCGATCAACCAGTGCGTCTATTGAACCACCAGCCATGCGGCCCTGCTCCGGGCGAGCGGACGGCACGATGACAAGTCATATGATTTTCAGGGGATCATGGATGGCACGTCGGACGTGGGCGTCGATCATGCCACCCTGCTGGGCGCGTTCGCCGAATCCGCCTTGGCCACCGCGGCCGAGCCTCTCGGGGCATCGCGCGCGCGGCTCATGGAGGCGATCGGCGAGGCCGGGATGATCGATGCCGCCGCAGTGATCGCCGGATTCAACGGCATCACCCGCATTGCCGATGCGACCGGGATTCCCCTCGAAGTGCCGAAGGCGGAACAGACGGCCGGGCTCCGCGCGGATATCGGGATCGACCGGTTTCTGGAAGCGAAATCCTGGTGATCGAGCTTTCCCTCTAACCGTACCAGTGAGGTCAAAATGTTGCGTTCCCTGCTGATTGTCGTCTTGGCGCTGCTGCCCCTCCACTCCCTGTCGGCTGCCGATGGCATTGCCTCGCAACCAAGCGACTACTCGTTCACGGAGACCGTCGACCGTCTGGAGGCTGCGCTGCGCAGCCGGAACATCACGGTATTCGCCAGGATCGACCACGCGGCGGAAGCCGCGAAGGCGGGCCTCGCGATGCCGCCCACCCAGGTCCTGATCTTTGGCAATCCACGGGCCGGTACGCCCTTGATGCTGGCGGCCCCACTCATCGCGATAGATCTGCCCCTCAAGGTCCTGGTCCAGCAGGATTCGGCCGGGAAGGTGTCGATCAGCTACAACACGGCGCGTTTTCTCCAGCAGCGGTATGGCCTGAACGACGAGCAGGCGAAGGTGCTCAATGCCGTCGAAGGACTTGTCGCCGCCGCCCTGAAATAGCTCCGAAATCCTGCCGCCGGATGGAGGCGGCCACGCGTGGCGACGGCGTCGTGCCGCCACGCGTCCCATCGATGCGGGAACCGGGGCTCCCTACGCTGCCGGCACCTTGTATCCGGCCTTTCGAATGGCCTCCTCCAGGAGCTGGACACCCGTATCGGCCTTGCCCTTACGGCACTCTTCGTAGCCCAGCGTGCGTTCGGTCCTGCCGGCCGGAGACCATCCCTGATCGAGGGGGACGGGCTCTGCGGAGCGGTCGTAGAACGCCGCCAGTTGATCGCATCGCGAAGCGTTGGACGTCTGCGCAGATGCTGCAATCGGCAGCACGGTAACGATTAGGACTGTCAGAGCCAGGCGAGCCTTCAGCATGTGTGTCTCCTCGTGAACACGGTTGCGATGCCTGCAAGATGTGTGGCCATCTCCATGCCGACAACATGACCTCACTCGTTTGCGAAGAGATCGACGTACCCGTGAAGCGATTGACGAAGCCGTGAGGTCCATTCGCCTGAGTGCCTGCGTTCGAAGGACGTCAGTGCCTCACAGTATGTTGATTCGTGGCGGTCTCGCTGAGCGCGCAACTTGCTGGTGAGCGTATGCATCGAGGTCGATAGCCAACATGAATCGGGAACAACTTCTCGAATTTGCCACCAAGGTTGAATCGTTCGAAGAAGACGACCAATGGCATGTCGTCACGACTCTGGTCGAATGCGCGCGCAAGGACTGGGCGATCACGGACGACGATCGAAAGATGTTCCTGCGCACGCTATCCAGCGCGCAGCGCGCCGGGCTCTCCACGGTACCTCTCGCCATAGCGCTCGAACTCGGCCGGCGAACGGTGCCGAATTTGTGGGAGCGCGGAATTCTCATTACCGGCCCGAGCGATCAGTTCCCGACCGATTTCGCCGCACGATGGTCGATCAAGATCAACGGCGTTCGGCTCGGTTGGGCAAAGACGCTTGCCCTTGCCCTGGCAGCCGCGATAAGCCGCCTCGTTGCGACGGAGCGCGACCGCGCCATGGCGGCCGAGTTCCTCAAGCAGCGGCAAGAAGCAGCTACGGACGTCGCTGCGCTCAAGGCACAGCTCAATCGGCACGACTCCGATCAGCCGTGACCCTTATCGTGGGCGGCCATGTACTGCGGCGGTCGACGGTTCGACGCGCGAGGCGAGCAGTGCGTCGATCGATATCGGTCCCGGGCCGCGCGTCAGGATGAAGACGAGAATCGCGAACCACAGCAGGTGGTCGGGGTAGCTCACCGGGTAGACCATAAATTGAATTGTCAGGGTGAGCACAATCAGAGGTAGGGTCGCCAGGCGTGTTGCGAGGCCGGCCAGGATGAGGGCCGGCGCTGCCAACTCGACGGCGGTGCCGAGATAGGCGGCAAGTCCGGGCGGCAGGATGGGCAGCTGGTATTCGTCCCGGAACAGGCCGATCGCCTGCTCCATGTTCTCCGCCTTGCCCCAACCCGAACGCCAGAAGACGGGCATGATCGCAACACGCATGAGCAGTTGCAGCAGAGATTGCGGAAAGACGTTCAGCATTTCGATCGCGGCTCGGATCATGGTGCCCTCGTGTTTGCGGAAACTCCGACTACCTCGACCGTAGAGGCCGGCGGCTGCGTCCGGGCAATGAACTCCTCGTGAGACGCCTGACATTGTGTTGAAGCGGTCTTCTCGGCTGGATCGCCGGGCTGCGGCGTCAGATCAGCCTTTCGGCCAGGACCATCATGAGGGCGGTCACGGGCACGATCCCCACCCCGGTCGTCCAGATGAAAGTCCACCAGGAGACAGCGCTGAGACCGGCGCCAAAATTGATGACGTTGAAGGAAATCAACGGAACGAGCCGGCACAACAGCAGGGCGAGGCTTCCCCGGCGTTCCATCCACCTGTCGAACCGGTCGATGCGCCCGCCGTATCGCCCGCGCGACAGCGACATGACGAAAGGGCGACCCAGGCGACGAGCGAGGCCGAAGGCAATGCATGCGCCGAGCATTGCGCCAACCCACGTCACCGCGAACCCTGCATATGGGCCGAACACGACGCAGTTGGCGATCGCCGCAAGTTCGGCCGGGAACGGAACGAAGCTGTGCGCCACCATGAGCGAGATCGCCGCGAGCACCGCCGACATGCCCCAGGACCGGATCCAGGCGGCAAGCTCGTGCACGCTGTCGGCGGTCTCGGCAATCGGTCCCGACCAGGCGTACCAGGTGCTCGCCAGAAGGCCGACGATGGCGGCGCCTATGGCCACGCGAACGGCGGTGCGTCTGGCCGCGAGGGACATCATGGCCGGCCGGTCGCCGCTAGCGGCGACCGGCGACGCGCCGGGCGCGGCCCTTCGCCTGCCGCGGGGCGGGAGAAGGCGGCGTGCCTGCCCGCCCGTCGTCCTGGATCCTGCCGTTCGCCGGATTCCAGAAGCGAGTTGCGGCCCCCACGTCCATGCGGACGGGCGCCAACACGAAATCGTCCCGACGCGCGTTGTGCAGGCACATCGAGATTGGCCCGTCTGCCGTTGCCGCCATGAACACGCAGGCGTCGACGCGCTCCCGCTGGAGCTGGCACGCACTCATGAAGTTGTGAATGAAGAAGGATATCTTCGTCAGCCGTCCGCGCGCGGCTGCGAGGTCACGCCTCATGCGCCACATATGGCGCCACCCGAGTCGCGTAAGCAGCGGAAGGTAGGCGGGATGACGCAGCGCCCACGCGGCAAAGGCCTGCACGGCCCGCCACCTGTGCCGGCGATCGACGACGACGTCCGCCGTGGCGGCGAGCAGCGGTTTCATGAGTTGCCGGTCGCGATAGAAATCGTAGGCGCGCCCATTGCATACCAGGGCCATGGCATAGCGATTGCAGTTTCGGTGGCCCGTCCCGGGAATGCCGAAGGAAAGGTCGGCACCGACGCCGGCTCGCAGCGCATCCGCCACGCCGTCGGACGAAATGATCTGTGGCCGTTTGCCGCCGGTCCCGCGACCCGTATCCGCCTGGAGCTGGAACGATGCGAAGGAGACGTCGCCGCTGACCGCCAGGAAGAAGGCCGCCAGCGCCGCCAGCTCGTGGAAGTTGCCGGCGAACACCGTCGTGTTGAACATGATCGCCAGGCCGAGACCGCGGGCCCGACGGATGTAGTCGCGCCGCACCGCGTTGAGCTCGGCTTCGCTGGCGTAGCCGGCCCGGCGTTGCGTCATGTCGACATGAAAGGCGACATCCACCAGTCCGGCGGCGGTGAGTTCGCACAGCAGGTCCCGCGTCGCCCGGATGCCGTTCGTGAAAAGTGTCGGGCGCATCCCGTGGGCGCGGATGTGCCTGACGATGGCCACCAGGTCTTCGCGTTTCCGCAGGGTCGGATCGCCGCCCGTTACCTGGACGTCGGTGTTCGGGCCGTACATGAGGGCGATCGTCTCGATACGCCGGAACAGTTCCGTCAGTGGGAGGTCGTGAACGGCCTCGGCGCTCTCCGACAGATAGCACAGCGTGCAGTCGAGGTTGCAGCGCTGGGTGACTTCGAGGGCCACGCATCCGACTGGCCAGCGGCGGCCCATGTGCTGCTCGTCGTTCCATTGGCCGGTTCTGACCATACGGAGGCGTGCTGCCTCCATAGCGGTGGGGCCGCCGTCGGAGGCTGGGAGATAGGGCATCCAGGAAGCGATTTCCGCCGCCGTGAGAAAGTCATCCGCGGGCGCGTCCGGATGCTCAACTCGCATCGTTCAAGCGCCAGTCGTATGAATCAGCGTCAATGGAACTGAGGCCGGCCAGCCGCTGCAGCAGGGGCGGCCGGGCGTAGCGGCGAAGATGATCGAGGACACTCGCCTCCGTGCCGCCGAAATCTACCGTGAACCAGGCATAGATGCTCGAAACGACGATCCTGGAGGCGTCGAAGCGAACACCGTGCCCATTGATGAAGTCGGCCGCCCCGCGCTCCATGAGGGTGGCGGCGTTGTCCGCAGTATAGGCTTCCCGTGCAAGGCTGGGACAGCCGCGCGAAGCGCAGTTCAGCACGTAGTGAATATTCGCGTCCTGCCAGATCGGGCGCAGGATCCTGTGCTCGATATCGTTGAGACTGAGGGGCTCCATCTCGACCTGGATGAGCTTCTTGTCCCAAGGCCCGTACGAGAACAAGCCAGGAGAGATGGCGATATCGCGGATCGACTTGACGGGATAGCGGTCGACAACGAGATCGACCGTCAGGGCGTTGTAGAGATTGATCCAGTACGCAAGCTGCTCGGCGTGTCGGTAGGAGCCGATCGGCACCATGGCGAGGTCGCCGATGTAAGTCTTCAGTCGCTGCCGGTCGGCTGCGTCGACATGGGCGTAGCGGAAGAGATTGATTTCTGCCGGCACGAGGTAGGTGGCGAGCAGCTGGTTCCAGACTGTGTGGTTGATCGATCGTGTCGACGATTCGTCATGTCTCGTCCAGCGTGGCCACAATCGCTTGGCGGGCGCCAGCCAGCTCTCGAAGCCGCCGAAGCCGCCGAGGGGCATCCCGAGCAGCAGAAGGCCGAGCACCCGGCGGGTGATGCGCCATTTCGATGGAGCTTGTGTGGTTCTGGGAACCATCGATTTTCCGGGCAACTCGAATATGCATGAGGGGAGGAGCCGCCGAGGCTGGCTGACTCCGGGCGCGACACTGTGGCCGAAGCGAACGCGCGGCAACTCAACGATCTGTTATCGCAATCGCGGGCTTGTGACCCGTGCGTGCGGCGTCGCCGTGCTCTACCCGATGCGATCGGACGCCGGTGAGTTCGGGCGGTCCGGCCATGCTTCCCGCAGTCACAAATTGTCGGAATGGGAGAGTGCGATGCGCAGACGGGTTCTACTGGCTTTGGCGGGGGGCGCCGTCGTTTCACCGGTCTGGGCGGCAGCGCCGACGCCTTTCTCGGATAAGGCTTTCGCCGACGCTCAAGCCGCCGGCAAACCGGTGATTGTCGAGATTCACGCTTCATGGTGCCCTATTTGTGCCAAGCAGAAGCCGATCCTGTCGCAGTTGCGCGACACCGACTTCAAAGACGCCGTCGCCTTTGCAATCGACTTCGATTCGCAAAAAGATCTGTTGAACAAGTTCGGTGCGAACAAGCAGAGCACCATCATCGTGTTCCGGGGCAAGGTCGAAAAGGGACGCAGTGTTGGCGTGAGCGACCCGGCGGCCCTCAAGGAACTCGTCGCCCGCGCTTACGCGAACTGAGAGTTCGCGCCGCTTCCTGCGCGAGACCGATATGGATTTCTCTCTGGCGACCTACGGCCTGGGATTTGTCGCGGGCATGCTGTCGACGCTGTCGCCGTGCGTGCTGCCCCTGATACCGCTTGTCGTCGGGCAGGCGGTCGCGGCCCATCCGATGGGCGTCTTTGCGCTGGCCGGAGGCCTGGCCGTGTCGTTTACGCTTGTCGGCTTGCTAGTGGCGGTCTTTGGACACCTCATTGGACTGGATGGCGATGCGCTGAGGTTCGTGGGCGCGGCGTTGATGGGCGGCTTGGGCGTTGTGCTGCTTTCGCAGCCTCTTCAGGATCGCTTTGCCTTGGCGGCGGGCCATTTCGGCAGTGCCGGCGATGGATGGATGAGGCGTATCAATCCCCGGGGCTGGGAGGGGCAGGTCCTGGTCGGGGCCCTCCTCGGCACCGTGTGGAGCCCCTGCGTCGGACCGACGCTTGGGGCGGCATCGCTCGCAGCGAGTCAGCAGCAGCATCTCGCCGGGGTCGGACTGACCATGACGATGTTCGGACTAGGGGCCGCGCTCCCGCTGGCCGTTCTCGGGTCGGTCGGCCGGGCCGCCATGGGCCGTTGGCGCCTTCGCCTCGCGAATTCGGCGCGTTTGGGCAAGACACTGCTGGGGGCGACGATGATCGTGATCGCCGTTTCGATCGCAAGCGGTCTCGACAAGAAGGTCGAGACATGGCTCGTCGAGGTCTTGCCGGCTTGGTTGACGGATTTCACGACGAAGTACTGACGCCGGCCAGTCTGTGCGGAATTCAAGGTGCCGACGTCGGGATGTCGATGCCAAAAGGGGCCTCGCCACCCTCTGCATCGGCGGTGGCATGGGCATCGCCATGTGCGTCCAGCGTGACTAGGGCGAAAAGGGCATCGGGCTGAACCGTCTGGTGGGCAGAGTGCTGTCACTGCCAGCATCTGCTCACGCAGATGTGATGTGCAGGTTCAGCAGGATAACGCTATAAATTTTGTTAGGCTGGCGCTCAGACTGCGCCGGCCTTTTTCATGCCGGCACGACCTCCCGCGGCACGCCCGCGGGTCGCCTTTAAGGCTTGGTGCAGCCGCCACGGGTGCTGACCCGTGGACAGTCCCAAGAACAACCCCGTCTCAACCACACGCCGAATAACGACGTGGGAACAGACATTTAACGACATCTGGGAAACAGGTGCGCCGGGGTGCGTGCAAAAGAAGACTCCGGGATCCGCGTAAAAGCCAATGGAAACAGGCTTATCTCGGATAAGTGGACACATTTCTGGACACAACGCGTTACATTCAGGTGTCCACAATTAATGGGCGAAAAGCCCGCCGCTATTGGCTTTCCGGCGTGCGGAGAGCCGAAATCGTCGGGGTGGACTTGGAGGAGGACTCGGCGAGCGTCGCGGACCCCAAAGGCGGGTTTCCGCGCTGGCCGGACGCCGGGCTCCCGCCCGGCGTTTCAGCGAAGCCGATGATCGGACTCGTCTTGATCCTGCTCTAGGCGCCCTTCTTGGGTGTGCGGTCGAACACGACCGGCTTTGGCTTGCTGAAGATCTTCTTCACGTGGACACCGAGCGACCGCACGACGGTCGCCACCTGGCCACCCACGAAACGCAGCAACACCACGCCGAATTCCAGCGGCCGAATCTCGCCGCCCCGGATGAAGTTGTGTCCGGCGCGCAGGAAAGTCGTCGCGCAAATCAGCACCCAGGCGACAGTGATGACGAACAACGTCAGCAGCAACGGAATGAGCTGGGGCGCCAACAGCGCCGCCAGCAAGCCTGACACGACACCGACCAGCAGGACGGGCTGATTGAGCGCCATGCAGAGGTGCAGGAGAGCCGCCAGCTTGGCCGACGGCGTGATGTCGCGACTCTTCAATATCGCGGGGAACATGCGCATCGAGACATGGCGGAAACCGTCCTGCCAGCGCTGCTGCTGGCGCAGCCAGGTCTTGGTGTCGGCGGGCAGCTCGCCCGGCACGCCGACACTGGTCAGGAACAGCGCCCGCCAGCCCTTCACCCATCCGCGATAGGTAAGATCGAGGTCCTCGGTGACGGTATCGCCCTTCCAGCCGCCACCGGCCTCGATGGCCGCACGCTGCCAGATGCCGCATGTCCCGTTGAAGGGCAGCGGATGCCCCGCCCAGCAGCGCGTCGCCTGCTCGATGCCGAGATGGGCATCGAGCGTGACCATCTGCATCTCGGTGAGCGCGTTTTCATGCGGATTGAGGAAGTCGAAGCGGGCCTGCACGAAGGCGGTGTGCGGCTCGGCGAAGAACGGTCGCATGCAGACGCGCAGGAAGTCGGTCGGCGGCACGTAGTCGACGTCGAAGATCGCAAAGAAGTCGTACGGCGTCTTCTGCATCGCCTCATGCAGTGCCCCGCCCTTGTAGCCGCTGCGATCGGTGCGCTGCAGCGCCACCACGTCGAAGCCCTTGGCCCTGAGTTCGGCCGCCACCGCGCGAACCATGTCGGCCGTCTCGTCGGTGCTGTCGTCGAGGAGCTGGATGTGCAGCTTGTCGCGCGGCCAGTCGAGTGCCGCGGCCGACTCGGCGCCGCGGCGGACCACGCTCCCCTCGTTGAAGGACGGAATCTGGACGACAACATGCGGCAGGTCGGTGTCGGCCGGCAACGGCGTCGACAGCAGCATCTCCTCGCGGCGCAGGCCCGCATCCTTCAGCCGGTGGTGCAGGATGACCATGTAGAGCAGGCTGCCGATGAAGGCGCCCAGCAAGAGGCAGCAGACCGCGAAGACGGTGCCGAAGAAAAGAGCCAGGGCGGCAAGGATGGCCATGGGTCGCTGAGCTGCCTGTCTCAGGTGCCGGTCTTGGGGGTGCGATTGAACTCGGTCTTCTTGCCGAAGCCCGCGCCGACGATGGACGCCGCGTTGGCCACGGCAAGGTAGACGATCAGGGCCGGCACGCTGGCAGCCGTCACGACGTAGCGCACCACGTCGCCGCGCTGCAGCCGCCGATAGGCGCCCCAGGTCATGCCGACCAATACCACCAGCATCGTGACCAGCCAGAGCCAGAGGCCGAGGCGGAAGATGCCGAGCAGCCCGCCATGACCCACGATCGACAGGACCAGGGCCACCACGCCCACGATCAGAAGGGGAAAAATGAGCTGCTGGCCGAGTGCGACGGTCGTCGTGAACTTGGCTTCGGTCGACCAGGCCGAATTCCAGATCGGCCCCAGGAGCTTGCGCGCAACCTGGACAAAGCCCTTCGACCAGCGGTTCTGCTGGGCCCCGAAGTCGCCGATCTTCTGAGGCAACTCGCCGACCACATGCGGTTCCATGAGGAACACGCCTGTCCAGCCCTTCAGGTACGTCCGCAGCACCAGGTCGAGATCCTCAGACAGCGTATCGTGCGACCAGCCGCCGGCCTCCTCGATGGCGGCGCGCCGCCAGATGCCGCCGGTGCCGTTGAACTGGAACGGCACACCGCGCCGCGCACGGACGTCCTGCTCGACGGCAAAATGAGCGTCCTGCATGAGACGCTGGGCGCGCGTCAGCCAATTGCTCTCGCCGTTGCCCCACTCGATGCGGGTCTGCACGAAGGCGGCGTGTGGATTGGACAGCATCGAGGCCATCGCCTGCCGCAGCCAACCGGCCGGCGGCACAAAATCGGCGTCGAACACCGCGACGTAGGGAGCATCGCAGAGCCCCATGCCTGCAGCCAGGGCGCCGGCCTTGAACCCGCTGCGGTCTGCGCGCCGGACATGCACGACATCTACGCCCTGGCGACGAAGCCGGGCGACGGCATGAACGGCAATGTCGGAGGTGATGTCGGTACTGTCGTCGAGGAGTTGGATCGTCAGGCGATCGGCCGGCCAGTCGAGGGCCGCCGCCGCGGACAAGGCACGCTCGACGACGAGCGGTTCATTATACACCGGGAGCTGGACCAGGACCCGAGGGAGATCGGTGGCAGGCAGTGATGCGTTCTCCGGCACGGACGAAAACTCTACCAGCCAGTAAAGCAGATAGAGGAAATAGGCAGCGACGGCGAACTGCGCGGCCAGACAGAGCAGGACGACGATATCGAAGGCCAGGAGCAGCACGCTACGCCCTGCCGGTCAGTGATAGTGGATGGGCACGTCGAAGCAGCGACCATCCTCGATATGCAGACGGCGGGATGCCACGTCGAAGATGCGCTCGTCATGCGTCGACAACACCACGGCGCACTTGGCGCGCATGGCGAGATCCTTGAGCTGGTCGACGACCAGTCGGCCAGCAACGCGATCGAGCGCGGAAGTCGGCTCGTCGGCGATGATGAGATCCGGCAACCCGATCATGACGCGGGCGATGGCGACACGCTGCTGCTGACCGCCCGACAGCTCATCGGGCCAGGCATCGGCTTTGTCGGCCAGCCCCAGCATGCCGAGCAGATGACGCGC